>CAYXDL010000017.1:0-14079 GCA_964463775.1 uncultured Hyphomicrobiales bacterium | reverse complement strand
CGCTGCGGCATTCCCGCCGCCGCCGGGGGAAATCTCGGCCTGCCGGTCCTCGATCTGCCGGAGCTGCCGGAAGAGGGCGTTTATGTGATCGAGATGTCCTCCTATCAGATCGATCTGATGGGCGATCTGCATCCGCATGTCGGCATGCTGCTCAACATCACCCCCGATCATCTGGACCGCCATGGCGGTTTTGCCGGTTATGCCGCAGTCAAGGAACGTCTGATGCGGCGGGCTCATCGCGCCGTGATGGCCATTGACGATGCGCCTTGCCGCCGCATTCTCCGCCGCCTTGTCGCCCGCGGCGGCAAGCCGGTGACGGTGACCTCCGGCCATGGGCGGGGTGCCCACTGGCATCTGGATGCGGATTGGCGCCTGCATCAACGGGCGGGAGGGATGCTTGACATTGGCATGCCCTCCTGTCTGCCCGGGGCCCATAACCGCCAGAATGTGGCAGCGGTCTTCGCCGCCGCCCGCCTGCTGGGCGCCGCTGCGGAGGATATTGCTGCCGCTCTGGACGACTTCCCCGGCCTGCCCCACCGTCTGGAGGAAATCTGCCGTCATGACGGGGTGGTGTTCGTCAATGATTCCAAGGCGACGAATCCGGAAGCGGCCGCTTTCGCCCTTGAGAGTTTCGAGAATGTCTACTGGATCGCCGGCGGGCGTGCCAAGGAGGGCGGTTTCGGTCATCTGCGCACCGCGCTGGGCCATGTCCGCCGCGCCTATCTGATCGGCGAGGCCGCGGCGGAGCTGGAGGCATTTTGCACCGGCACCCTGCCCTGCAGCCGCCATGAGACCCTGGATGCGGCCATCGCCGCGGCCTATGAGGATGCGCGCAATGCCGGGGGTGGTGTGGTGCTGCTGTCGCCGGCCTGCGCATCCTTTGATCAGTTCTCCAGTTTCGAGGCCCGTGGCGATCGTTTCCGCGATCAGGCACTGGCGATAAGCGCCGCTGGCGGGCACCCCGAACGGGCGGGAGGGGCATCATGAGGGCGCTGAGCAGGCTGGATACCTCGATCATCGGGCGCTGGTGGTGGACTGTCGACCGCTTGACGCTGGGGGCGTTCCTGGCCCTGATCGTCATCGGGCTGGTGCTCATTCTCGCCGCCAGCCCCGCCGTGGCCAGCCGGATCGGTCTGGATCAGTTCTTCTTCGTGCGCAAGCAGTTGCTGTTCCTGCTGCCCTCACTGGCGGTGATGTTTACCGTATCCCTGCTGCCGGTGCGCGGCGTGCGCCGTCTGGGAGCGCTGATTTTCGTCATTACCATCGCGCTGATGGTGCTGACCCTGCTGGTGGGGCCGGAAATCAAGGGGGCGCGGCGCTGGCTGCAGATGGGGGCCTTTTCCCTGCAGCCTTCGGAATTCGTCAAGCCGGGATTTGCCATTGTAACCGCCTGGATGTTCGCCACCGCCGCGCGGGAGCGCAACTTCCCCGGCCGGCGGATCGCCGTTGCCCTGTATCTGATGGTGGCGGGGCTGCTGGTGCTTCAGCCCGATATCGGCATGACGCTGGTGGTTTCCGCCGTCTGGTTCGCGCAATTCTTCCTGGCCGGGCTGTCGCTGGTCTGGGTCGGTGCCTTCTCGATCCTGGCAATGGCGGGAATGATTCTGGCCTATACCTTCTTTCCCCATGTCGCGGCGCGGGTTGACCGTTTTCTCGACCCGTCGGCGGAAAACTATCAGATCGACCGCGCCATGGAGGCCTTCGCCAATGGTGGTCTGTTCGGCACTGGCCCGGGCGAGGGGGCGATCAAACGGGTTCTGCCCGATGCCCATACGGATTTCATCTTCGCCGTCGCCGGTGAGGAATTCGGCCTGTTTGCGGGGCTGTTCATCATCGCCCTGTTCAGCTTCATCATCCTGCGCGGTTTCAGCCGCCTTTACCGCGAGGAGGATTTCTTCGTGATGATCGCCGCGGGGGGGCTGCTGATCCAGATGGGATTGCAGGCCATGATCAATATCGGGGTCAATCTGCAGTTGCTGCCGACCAAGGGCATGACCCTGCCGTTCATTTCCTATGGCGGTTCCTCGACCCTGTCACTGTCGCTGTCGGCGGGGATGATTCTGGCGCTGACCCGCCAGCGTCCGCCGGGAGAGGAGAGCTCATGAGCAAGGGGACGATCATCATTGCCGCCGGGGGTACCGGCGGGCACCTGTTCCCGGCCAAGGCTCTGGCGGCGGTGCTGCGTCAGCGTGGCTGGCAGCTTGCGCTGGCGACCGACCGGCGCGGCAGTGCCTATGGCGAGCATTTCCCCGACATGCCGGTTTACCGTCTGTATTGCGCGGGCAGCGGCGGCAGTCTGCTGCGCAAGCTCCGCGCGGCGGCGGAAACCGCCTATGGGGTCTGGCAGGCCCGCAGGCTTCTTGCCCGGCTGCGCCCGGCGGTGGTGATCGGTTTCGGTGGCTATCCCTCCCTGCCGGCGGTACTGGCCGCGACTATGCTGGGCATTCCCACGATCATTCACGAACAGAATGCGGTGCTCGGACGTGTCAACCGCCTGCTGGCCGGGCGTGTCGATCTGATCGCCACCAGCCATCACAAGGTGCGGGGGCTGCCGGCGGCATCGGCTTCCCGCGTCCGTTACACCGGTAATCCGGTCGATGCCGCCTTTGCCGGGCTGCGGGCGATGCCCTACCGCCCGCCATCGCCGAAAGGTCCCCTGCGCCTGCTGATCACCGGCGGCAGTCAGGGCGCGCGCGTCTTTTCCGACGTGGTGCCTGAAGCCCTAAGCACCATGGAGGAGGGGCTGCGCCGCCGGCTGCATGTCGTTCAGCAATGCCGTGCGGAGGACCTGGAACGGGTACGCGAAACCTATGCCCGGGCGGGAATCACCGCCGCGCTCGATAGCTTCATCGATGATATGCCGGGGATCATGGCGGCCACGCATCTGGCGGTGACGCGGGCCGGTGCCTCCACCATCGCCGAACTAATGGTGGCGGGGCGCCCGGCGGTGCTGGTGCCCTATCCCCATGCAACCGACGATCATCAGAGCGCCAATGCCCGCGCCATGGCCGATCTGGGCGGCGCCTGGCTGATTCCGCAGGAAAAATTCACCCCTTCCGCCTGCCGGGAGAGTCTGGAGGCGTTGCTGAAGGATCCGCACATGCTGGCACGCATGGCACAGGCAGCGCTGACAGGGGGGCAGCCCGATGCCGCCGCGCGTCTGGCCGGACTGGCCGAGGATCTGGCCGGGCAGAGCAACGGCGGCGGCAATGGCGGCAATATGAAGGAACGGGAAGCGGCATGAAACTGACACCTTTCGACATCGGCGCGGTTCATTTCGTCGGCATCGGCGGCATCGGCATGAGCGGTATCGCCGAGGTGCTGCACACGCTGGGCTATGCGGTGCAGGGCAGCGATCTGAACGCCAATGCCAATGTCGAACGGCTGCGTGCCATGGGCATCACGGTTCATATCGGCCACGATGCCGCCCATGTACGCAATGCCGGGGTGGTGGTGGTGTCTTCTGCGGTAAAGGCCGACAATCCCGAACTGCGCGAGGCGCGCAGGCTGCTGATCCCGGTGGTCCGCCGGGCGGAGATGCTGGCCGAGCTGATGCGCCTGAAGTGGTCGATCGCCATCGGCGGCACCCATGGAAAGACGACGACGACATCGCTGGTTGCACATCTGCTGGACGGGGCGGGCATGGATCCGACCGTGATCAATGGCGGCATCATCAACGCCTATGGCACCAATGCCCGCCTCGGCGCCGGCGACTGGATGGTGGTCGAGGCCGATGAAAGCGACGGCACCTTCATCAAGCTGCCGGCAACGGTGGCGGTGGTCACCAATATCGATCCCGAGCATCTGGATTTTTACGGCGATTTCGATGCGGTCAGGGATGCCTTCCGGCGTTTCGTCGAAAATCTTCCCTTTTACGGTTTCGCGGCGCTTTGCGTCGATCATCCGGAGGTGCAGGCGCTGATCGGACGGATCGAGGACCGGCGCATCGTCACCTATGGTTTCAGCCCGCAGGCCGATATCCGGGCCGTGGATCTGAGCTTCGCCGATGGCCGGGCCCGTTTCGATGTTCTGGTGACCGACCGCAAGAGCGGCGAGGAGAGAACCATTACCGGTCTGACCCTGCCGATGCCCGGACGGCACAATGTGCAGAACGGGCTGGGGGCGATTGCGGTGGCCCTGCAGATGGGGGTTGGCGAGGAGGCGATCCGCACCAGCCTGGCCGCCTTCAGCGGGGTGCGCCGGCGTTTCACCCGCACGGGAACGGCGGCAGGGATCACGGTGATCGACGATTACGGCCATCATCCCGTGGAGATTGCCGCCGTGCTCAGCGCCGCGCGTGAATCCTATCCGGGGCGGCGGATCGTGGCTGTGGTGCAGCCGCACCGCTATTCGCGCCTGGCCAATCTGTTCGAGGAATTCTGCACCTGTTTCAACGATGCCGATACGGTGATCGTCACCGATGTTTACGAGGCGGGAGAGGCACCGATTGAAGGGGTTGACCGTGATGCGCTGGTAACAGGGCTGCGTGCCCATGGCCACCGCGATGTGCACGGGCTGAAATCCCCCGATGATCTGGCGGCGCTGGTACTGGACAATGCCGGCGAGGGGGATCTCGTGGTCTGTCTGGGCGCGGGCAGCATCAGCGCCTGGGCCCATGCACTGCCGGAACGGATGCGTGCCCTTGCCAGCGCGCCCGCCGGTGGAAAGGAGGCATCATGAGCTCCGCCGTGGCAAGGGATAGGGAACTTGTCAGGCATCTGCCGCCGGTGCGCGGGCGGCTGATCGCCGATGCCCCGCTGGCACGCATGACCTGGTTCGGAACCGGCGGGACGGCGGAGGTGCTGTTCCGCCCTGCCGACCGGGAGGATCTGGCGGCCTTTCTGGGCGCGCTGGATGAGGATGTTCCGGTGACCGTGCTGGGGGCGGGATCGAATCTGCTGGTCCGCGACGGCGGGGTGGCGGGGGTGGTGATCCATCTGGGCAAGCCCTTTGCCGCCATCGGTTTCGAGGGCCGCACCGTCCGTGCCGGCGCCGGGGTACTGGATATCAGCCTGGCGATGGCGGCGGCACGTCAGGGTGTGGCGGGGCTGGAATTCCTGCGCGGTATTCCCGGCACCATCGGCGGAGCGCTGCGCATGAATGCCGGGGCTTACGGGCGGGAGATCGCCGATGTGCTGATCAGTGCCGAGGCCGTGGACCGTCAGGGCCGCATTCATGAAATCACGGCAGAGGATATGGGATTTTCCTATCGCCGGTCCTCGGTGCCGGAGGCGTGGATCTTCACTGCCGCCCTGCTGCGCGGCGAAGCGGGGGAGCCGCGGGAGATCCGCGCGGCGCTGGATCGTATCAATGCCGAGCGCGAGGCCGCCCAGCCCGTCGGCATGCGCACCGGAGGCTCGACCTTCAAGAATCCGCCCGGGGAGAAGGCCTGGCGGCTGATCGATGCCGCGGGCTGCCGGGGCATGTGGCTCGGCGGGGCGCAGGTATCCGAACAGCACTGCAATTTTCTCATCAATACCGGCACGGCAACGGCACGGGATCTGGAGATGCTGGGTGAGCAGGTGCGTGCACGGGTGCTGGAACACAGCGGTATTGCCCTGGAATGGGAAATCCGCCGTATCGGCAGCGAAGTGAGGAACAGCGAAGGAGAGAGACGATGACAGCCCATGTTGCGGTACTGCTCGGCGGCTGGTCGGCCGAGCGCGAGGTCTCCCTTCTCAGTGGTGCCGCGGTAGCGGAGGCGCTGCAAAAGGCCGGATACAAAGTGACCACCATCGATGCCGGACGCGATGTCGCCACCACCCTGTATGATCTGCGCCCCGATGTCGTCTTCAATGCCCTGCACGGCCCCTTTGGCGAGGATGGCAAGATGCAGGGGCTGCTCGATGTGATCGGGCTGCCCTATACCCATTCACCGGTCATGGCTTCTGCAATCGCCATGGACAAGGCGATGACCAAGGCGGTCCTGGCACCGCAGGGGATTCCCTTCGCCGAAAGCCGCGTCGTGCATCGTGATGCGGTTCTCGCGGGCGATATCATGGAAATGCCCTATGTCCTGAAGCCGGTGAACGAGGGCTCCAGCGTCGGCGTGCGCATCGTGACCAGCGAGAACGATTTCGAAATCATGCGCCAGCAGCCCTGGTCGTATGGCATGCATGTGCTGGTCGAGAAATATGTGCCGGGGCGGGAACTGACGGTCGCAGTGATGGACGGCCGCCCCCTGGAGGTGCTGGAACTGCGCCCCCGCCAGGGCTTCTACGATTATGATGCCAAATATACCGAAGGGCTGACCGATCACATTCTGCCCGCACCGATGGATGCGGAGGATTATGCCCTCATACGCGAATACGCCGCCCATGCCCATAAGGCGCTGGGATGCCGGGGGGTGACGCGGGCCGATTTCCGTTATGACGAAACGGCCGCGCCGGGGGAGCGGATATTCATGCTGGAGATCAACACTCAGCCGGGCATGACGCCGCTGTCGCTGGTGCCGGAAAGCGCTGCCCATGACGGGATGGATTTCGTCGCGCTGGTCCGCTGGATCACGGAGGACGGGCTGTGCCGGAAGTGATGGCGAAAAAACGGACTTCAGCCCCTCTGCGCGGGCCGGCGGAAGGCCCCGCGCCGCAGCGCCGCGCCCCGGGCGAGGCACCGCTGGTGCGCCGCCGTGCCAATCGCCGCCGCCGTCCGTGGCCCGCATGGCTGCGGCCGCTGCTGATGGTGGTGACGGTGCTGGCCGTGGTGGCGGTGCTGGCGGGCGGTTATCGCGTTCTTTCGCAAAACGGCGTGCTTGCCCGCTGGGCCGGGGAAATCGCCGCCACGGCGGACAGGCTGCTTGTTTCCGCCGGTTTCGTGGTGCGCGATGTGACGGTGGAAGGGCGCCGGCGTACCGCGCGGGCCGATCTGGTGGCGGCGGTGGGGCTGAAAACCGGGGATATGATCTTTGCCCGTCCGGTGGCCGATATCCGCCGTGATGTGGAGGCCCTGCCCTGGGTCAGGCGCGCTGATGTCCGCCGTCGCCTGCCGGATGCAATCTTTATCCGTATCGAGGAGCGCCGCCCCTTCGCCCGCTGGCAGGTGGACGGAAAACTGTATCTGACCGACCGCGAGGGCGTGGTGATCGGCCCCCTGCGGCGGAACCGCGCCGATCTGCCGCTGCTGGTCGGGCGCGGGGCGCCGGAACGGGTGGATGAGGTTCTTTCCCTGAACCGGGAGGCCCCGCTTACGGGGCGCAGGATCACGACGGCGGTGCTGATACGCGGCCGTCGCTGGGATGTCGGGCTGGATAACGGTGTGCTGGTCAGACTGCCGGAGGAAGGCCTGTCCGCGGCCTGGAGGAAATTCGTCGCCCTCGTCAATGACGGGCGCATGCCGCTGGAAAACATTGCCGAAATCGACCTGCGTGTCAGGGGGCGGATGTTCGCCCGCCTGTCAAAAGAGGCGGCGGCGCTGCGCCGGCTGGTGCGCAATGACTGAGAGACGGGAAGACATACCGCTATGAAGGGAGCCATGAACACGAACCGCGGTGGCCCGGTGGTGGCCCTGGATATCGGCGCTTCGAAAGTGTGCTGTTTCATCGCCCAGCGTCAGAACGGGCGCTGGAAGGTTACCGGCATCGGCAACCAGATTTCCGGCGGCATGAAGAACGGCAATGTCACCGACATGGATACGGTGGAGGCCTCCGTACGCGCCGCTGTCGATGCTGCCGAGCGCATGGCCGAACAGACGGTGCGTGATGTTTATGTCAGCTTTTCCGGCGGGCATCAGGAATCGATCAATTACCATGTCGATGTGGCGATCAACGGTCATGCGGTTTCCGAACGCGATCTGGATGCCGTGCGCGATCCCGCCCATGCACCGGCCCTCGGCGAGGGGCGGGAGATCCTGCACATTCTGCCCATCACCTATGGCATTGACGGTGATGACGGCATCCGCGATCCGCGCGGCATGTACGGAAACAATTTGGGGGTCGATCTGCATCTGATCACCAATCAGATGGCCGCGGCGCGCAATCTGCGCATCGCGGTCGAGAAATGCCACCTCAAGGTTGCGGGATTCGTATCCTCGGCGCTGGCAAGCGGCCTGGGATCGCTGGTCGATGACGAGCGCAATCTTGGCGTCGCCCTGGTCGATATGGGCGGGGGGACGACGAAGATCGGCATTTTCCATGAGGGTACCATGATTCATGCCAGCTCCGTTCCGGTCGGCGGGGCTCATGTCTCAAGCGATATCGCCCGCGGCCTGTCGACCAGTCTGGCCAATGCCGAACGGCTGAAAACCCTTTATGGCAACGTGATGGTCGCGCCCGCCGATGACGGGGAGATGATCGACGTGCAGCGCCTGGGTGAAAGCGGTGGTGACAATATCGACAGCATTCCCCTGTCGCTGCTGTCGGGCATTATCCGCCCGCGCATCGAAGAGACGCTGGAACTGGTGCGCGAGCGCATCGAAACCAGCGGCTTTGAAAAACTGGTCGGGCGCCGGGTGGTGCTGACCGGCGGTGCGGCGATGCTGCAGGGCATGCCGCAGCTGGCGCATCAGATTCTGGACAAGCAGGTACGCATCGGCCGCCCGCGCGGCATCGGCGGCCTGGCCGAGGTGACATCCGGCCCGGCCTTCTCCGCCTGCGCGGGATTGCTGAATTATGTTGCACGCTTCGGGGCGGAGAGAGTGGCCCGGCCGGCGGAAGCACCGCCGGTTGTTCAGGGGCCGCTGAAACGTGCCGCGCGCTGGCTGAGAGAGAATTTCTGACCCGGCGGATGGCTGCCGGGAGAATGAGGAAGAGTTGTTCGGGTATTTGCGTTTTTGCTGTTTTGACGGTCGTTACGGGAGGTAGGAATGACCATTAATCTGAGTGTACCGGAATTGAGTGAACTGAAACCGCGCATCGTGGTTTTCGGCGTCGGTGGCGCCGGCGGCAATGCCGTCAACAACATGATCCGTTCCCGTCTGGAGGGGGCGGAATTCGTTGTTGCCAACACCGATGCCCAGGCAATGAGCCAGTCGGAGGCCGACCGGCGCGTCCAGCTCGGCATGTCGCTGACCCAGGGATTGGGGGCCGGATCGCGCCCGGAGATCGGCCAGCGCGCCGCCGAGGAGGCGCTGGATCAGATCGTGGAACATCTGGAAGGATCCAACATGGCCTTCATCACGGCGGGCATGGGCGGCGGTACGGGCACCGGCGCGGCGCCCGTGATCGCCAAGGCGGCGCGCGAACTTGGCATCCTGACCGTTGGCGTTGTGACCAAACCCTTCCAGTTCGAGGGCACACGGCGCATGCGTATCGCCGAAGAGGGGATCGAGGCCCTGCAGCAGCATGTGGATACGCTGATCATCATCCCCAATCAGAATCTGTTCCGCATCGCCAATGAGAAGACCACCTTCGCCGATGCCTTCAAGATGGCCGATGATGTTCTGCATTCCGGTGTCAAGGGCATTACCGATCTGATGGTGATGCCGGGGCTGATCAATCTCGATTTCGCCGATGTGCGCACGGTCATGGACGAGATGGGCAAGGCGATGATGGGCACCGGCGAGGCCGATGGCGAGAACAGGGCGATCGAGGCGGCCGAACGGGCGATTTCCAACCCGCTGCTGGACGATGTGTCGCTGAAGGGCGCGCGTGGTGTGCTGATCAACATCACCGGGGGCATGGACCTGACCCTGTATGAACTGGACGAGGCCGCCAACCGTATCCGCGACGAGGTCGACCCCGATGCCAACATCATCGTCGGTTCCACGTTCGAGGAGCAGATGGAGGGGCGGATGCGGGTTTCCGTGGTCGCCACCGGCATCGAGGGCGAGAGCGCCCGTCAGAACGCTCCTCAGAAGCTGAGCATGGCCACGGCCCGCGCCAGCGCAGTACGCCCTGACGTGTCGTCGGCGGTGCCGGAGGAGGCCCCCGCCGTTCATGGCACTGCGGAAAGCGGCGCTCCTGCCCCCCGGGCTGAGAAGCCCGTGGCCGCCGCACCGCGGGAAGAACAGCCCGAACCCGTGCAGACATCGCTTCTGGGCGAAGACGGCGAAGACGGTGATGCCGTGATCACCCGGCGCCCGCCCACGACCGGCGAAAAACCGTTCATTGCGCCGGAACCGATGAGGGCGAAGCCCCAGAACACCCCGGTTCTGAGCCCCGACCCCTATCGTGAGGCGGATGTTCTCAATGCCAGCGGCGGCGAGGAGCAGACCCCGCGCAGAAAAGGGTTGGGCTTGTTCGGCCGGATAAAGAACCGCCATGCGGAGAAGGATGTGCCGCCCGCGACAAAGGATGAAAGCCGGATGCGGACGGCGGAGCCGGCAATAAAGCCGGCAGCGCCGGTGAGCCCCGCGCCAGCCGGGAAGGTGCAGGGTGAGGAGGATCTCCTCGATATTCCGACCTTCCTGCGCCGCCAGGCGAACTGAGGGGGGCGGATGCGGCCGGGCGGGTCACCTCCCCCCGTCCGGCCGGATCGCCGCCCCGGCCAGGGGTTGGCGAAGGCAAACGTTACAGTCCGTAACAATGCTTGATTTGTCCGGACTTACAATCAGTTGCTAGATTGCCCTCATCCAAGGGACGGATGGCGTTCTGCGGGTGTTGTTCGACAGAGGCGTTGTTCAACAGAATTGTTTTTTTGCGGATTTTTCTGATCAGAATTCGCTTCGCCGAGATGGGGGGCATCAGAGTGTCGTTTTCCGGTACAGGTTCACAGAAGGCGGTGGCGCAGAAGACGGTTGCGAACCGGGTTGCCTGTACGGGCGTCGGTCTGCATTCCGGTGCGGATATCCGCCTGGCCCTGCTGCCCGCGCCCCCGAACAGCGGCATTGTTTTCTGGCGGCGGGATCTGGGCGAACAGGGCGATCCCCGGGTGATGATCCCGGCCCGTTACGATTATGCCACCGAAACCCCGCTTTGTACCACGATCGCCAATGAGCACGGTGCCTCTGTCGCCACGATCGAACATCTGATGGCGGCCCTTGCCGGTTGCGAAATCGACAATGTGGTGGTGGAGATCGACGGCCCTGAAGTGCCGGCCATGGACGGCAGCGCCGAACCCTTCGTGTTTCTGATCGAAATGGCCGGTGTTCTGCATCAGGCGGCGGAGCGGCGCTATCTGCGCATTCTCAGGGATATCGAACTGACCGACGGGGAACGCCGGGTCAGTCTGCGCCCTTATGAGGGATTTTCCCTTTCCTTCGATATCGCCTTCACCGCCGGCGCGATCGGGGAGCAGAGCTGTACCCTCGATTTCACGGACGGCACGTTCAAGACGGAACTGGCGCGTGCGCGCACCTTCTGCATGGCCGGTGAAATCGAGATGATGAAAAGCAACGGCCTGGCGCGTGGCGGCTCGCTGAACAACGCCGTTGTTGTCGATGGCGATGCGGTCATCAATCCCGAGGGCTTCCGTCTGCCGGATGAATGTGTTCGCCACAAGGCGCTGGATGCCTTCGGCGATCTCTATCTGTGCGGCGGGCCGATCATTGGTGCCTATCATGGCGTACGCTCCGGCCATGCGCTGAACAACCGCCTGCTGCGCCATCTGATGGCGCGGGAGGATGCCTGGTGCTGGGTAACGGCCAGCCAGGATGCGGCCGTTCTTGCCGAAAAAATGCCCGCGCTTGCGGCTCTTGGCACGGGCAAGCTGGCGGTTCACTGAAGCTTTCCTGATTCTTCTGACCTCATCGAACCTTTCTTATTTTTCTGACGCTCTTTTCCCCCGGATGACGGGCCGGAACCTCTGCCTGTGTGCCATGCGCCACTTGCGGGAGAGGATGCGTGACGTCTGTTTTGCCCACCCCCTGTTTTTCAAAGAAAAAGCCCCGGCTGGCGGGGCTTTGAAGGTCTGCGTGAACCGGAGGATACCGGTTCACGCCGGAAAATGATCTTCAGGCTGCGATCTTGCGCTTGCGCGGCCGTCCGGCCAGGGACTTGATCAGCCCGCTGACGGCAGAGCGGATGGCCGGATCGGATATGTCGCTGAAGTTGCGCACCAGTTCGATGGTCGAACGGTTGCGCCCGCCATGTTCCATGGGGCCGGCACTGCTGGTCGGTTCCAGCCCGTCGAAGAAATAGCTCATGTCGACATCCAGCCGCTTGGCGATTTCATAAAGGCGGCCGGCGCTGACCCTGTTGGCGCCGGTTTCATATTTCTGCACCTGCTGATAGGAGATGTTCAGCGCCGATGCCAGATTTTCCTGGGTCAGACCCATCATCGTACGCCGCTCTCTTATCCGCTCTCCTACATGCTCGTCCACTCGTTTTGCGAGCTTACCCATATTTGCTACCTTTCTTGCAGAAGCTACACCCTTTCCCCGCAATCCGGCCAGATGACGCGTCGCCTCTCAAAACCCGCATCACGTTCCGGATCGCCAGGTGCTGCCCATGATTCCGCCGTTCCCGCGACCACAGACAAGACACAACCATATAGAATTCATATTCAATGTGAAATTGCCTAAAAGTATAAGTGTTTGTATGTACACACCATTTTCGCAAAATGGCAGGGGAGGTGCCCTATCGGGAAGCCTGCCGGTAAAATGCTGCGCTTCCAATTGCTTGTATGGTAAACATAAGGGGCGGGCGCAATCTGTGATTGCCTGGTCGGGAATAGGGCAGCAAATGTTCCGCCGCGTATTATGCCAGTGTCGGCTTTGCTGCCGCCATCGGCGCTCCGGCGCCGGATGTCCGGCCAATGATATTTGCTTATCACCGCCCTTCGCGCTTGATTTTATGCTCCCGCCTGCCAATTATTGCCTCATGAAAATTTCCGCGAGATTTCCCTTTCTGGCTCTGCTGTTGCTGCTTCTGTCCGCCTGTGCCTCCGATCAGGCGGCACTTCAGCAGGAGGAGCCGGTTGAGGCTCTGTATAACAAGGCGCTGAGCGAGCTTGAGGCCGGTTCTTATGTGAAGGCGGCGCAGGCCTTTGACGAGGTCGAGCGTCAGCATCCCTATTCGGTCTGGGCGACCAAGGCGCAGATCATGGGGGCTTATGCCTCGTATCAGGCCAACAAGTATGATGATGCCATTCTGGCGGCGGAACGTTTCATCAAGCTTCATCCCGGCCATCGCGATGCGCCCTATGCCTATTATCTGGTGGCGATCAGTTACTATGAGCAGATTTCCGATGTCGGCCGCGATCAGAAACTGACACAGCTGGCCCTCGATGCCCTGCGCGAGCTGGTGAAGCGATATCCGGATACGGAATATGCCCGTGATGCCAAACTGAAGATCGATCTGACGCTGGATCATCTGGCGGGCAAGGAAATGGCGATCGGCCGCTATTATCTGCGTCAGAAACGTTATGTCGGGGCCATCAACCGTTTCCGCACGGTGATCGAGAAATATCAGATGACCACCCATGTGCCGGAGGCGCTGGAACGGCTGACCGAGGCCTATCTGGCCCTGGGTGTGGAGAAGGAGGCCCAGGCCGCTGCGGCTGTCCTGGGGTATAACTATCCGGGCAGTGACTGGTATGCGGATGCCTATGCCTTGCTGAAGGGCAAGAACCTTAGCCCCAAAGACAGCGAGGATTCCTGGATTTCCCGCCTGTTCAAGAATCCCTTCAGCTAAGGGCGGGGCCATGCTGGCATCCCTGTCCATCCGCAACATCGTCCTGATTGAAAAGCTGGATATCGAGTTTTCCGCCGGCATGTGTGTCTTCAGCGGAGAAACTGGTGCCGGGAAATCCATCCTGCTCGATGCCATCGGCCTGGCAGCAGGGCGGCGCGCCGACAGCGGGCTGGTGCGTGCCGGCTGTGAACGCGGTGAGGTTTCGGCCCTGTTCGAGATCGGTGATCCGGACCATCATCCGGTCAGTGAGGTTCTGCGCGGGCAGGATATCGCTGTCGAGGCGGGCGAGGCCCTGGTTCTGCGCCGGGTTCTCGGCGCCGACGGAAAAAGCCGTGCCTATGTCGGCGGCCAGCCGGTCAGCGTTTCAGTGCTGCGCCGGGTTGCCGATTGCCTGCTGGAGATGACGGGCCAGCACGATGCCGCCGGATTGCTGCGCGAGGCGGGGCATCTGGATATGCTGGACGATTTTGGCGCATTGTGGCCGCTGCGCGCGAAGGTGCGCGATGCGTACCGGAACTGGCAGAGGGCGACGGCGGAACTGGAGAGGGCCGCCGCGGCTCTGGAAAAGGATC
>CAYXDL010000016.1:0-14499 GCA_964463775.1 uncultured Hyphomicrobiales bacterium | reverse complement strand
GAGCAGACGCCGCGGGGGTCTGGGCCGTTTTTTGCGGGCGATGCTCGTGCTCGCGATCTGGGGCGGCGTGGCCCTGTTCGCCATCATCGCCTATTTCGCCTATGACCTGCCCGACGTCACCCAGGTGGCGGAACCGGGGCGGCGCCCCTCCCTGACCCTGACCGCCCCCAGCGGCGAGATCATCGCCAGCTTCGGCAATCTCTACCGCGAGGCGGTGCCGCTGAATGAAATGTCCCCCTATCTGCCCAAGGCTGTGATCGCCATCGAGGACCGGCGCTTCTACAGCCATTTCGGCATCGATCCGCTGGGTATCCTGCGCGCGGCCTGGGCCAACTGGCGGGCAGGGCGGGTGGTGCAGGGCGGCAGTACCATCACTCAGCAACTGGCGAAGAATCTCTTTCTCGGCCCGCAGAAGACCCTGCGGCGCAAGGTGCAGGAAGTGCTGCTTGCGCTCTATCTCGAACAGCGCTTCGACAAGGACCGTATCCTTGCCGCTTATCTGAACCGGGTCTATCTCGGCTCCGGCACTTATGGGGTGGAGGCGGCATCGCGCCGCTATTTCGGCAAATCAGCCCGCGAGCTGACCCTGGCCGAGGCGGCAATGATCGCCGGCCTGCTGAAAGCACCCTCACGCTATTCGCCGGCCAATGACCTTGAACGGTCCCGGCGGCGGGCGGCACAGGTGCTGGATGCCATGGTGGCGGCGGGTATGATCGATGAAAAACTAGCCGCCCGTGCCAGGGCCAACCCTGCCCGGCTGCGCCGCCGCGCCGGGATCAGCGCCGATATCCGCTATTTCGCCGACTGGATCGCTGATGAGACCCGCGCCCTGATCGGTGCCATCGACCGTGATCTGATCGTGACCACAACCCTGAATCCCCGCCTGCAGGATCTGGCGCAAGGAACCGTCCGCCAGGCGCTGAAATCCCGCCCCGGCCTGCAGGTGGCCATGATGGCCCTTTCCCCCGACGGCGCCATCAATGCCATGATCGGCGGGCGGGATTACCGCAAATCGCAGTTCAACCGCGCCACACAGGCACGGCGCCAGCCCGGCTCCGCCTTCAAGCCGGTTGTCTTTCTCGCGGCGCTGGAGGCCGGTTACCGCCCCGATGACTTGATCGAGGATGCGCCTCTGAGCATCGGCGAGTGGGTGCCGAAAAATTATGATGGCAAGTTCAGGGGTCCGATGACGCTGACCGATGCGCTGGCGCAGTCGCGCAACCTGACGGCCGTACGCCTTTATCAGCAGGTCGGCGGAGATCGGGTCATCGATCTGGCCCGGCGTCTTGGCATCCTCTCGCCCCTGCGCGATCACCCCTCACTCGCGCTCGGCACATCCGAGGTGACACCGCTTGAGATCATTACCGCCTATGCCCATTTCGCCAATGGCGGGCGGGTGGTGGTACCTTATGGCATTACCGAGATACGGGACCGGGCGGGCGAGATTCTCTACCGGCGCCAGGCTGGCGGCCTCGGCCGCGCGGTCGCCCAAGGGCCGGTGCGCGAGCTGGTCGGCATGCTGGAGAAAGTCATTGAGAACGGCACCGGGCGGCTGGCCCGGATCGGCCGGCCCGCCGCGGGCAAGACCGGCACCACCCAGGACAATCGCGATGCCTGGTTCATCGGTTTCACCCCTGAACTGGTGGCCGGAATATGGATCGGCAAGGACAAGGGCGCGCCGATGAAGAATATCAGCGGCGGCAGCCTGCCTGCACGGATCTGGGCCCGCTTCATGAAGGCGGCACTCAGGGATACACCGCCGCGCTCCTTCGCCTGGCCCGCCGATGAGGCGGAAGGGATCCGCCCCTATGACGCCCGACCAGACCCGGAGGAGGGAACATCCCCGGATTACCGCTCGATCTGGAAGGAACTGATCGACCGTCTCGGCACCGCCGCCCCGCCGTCCGGCAACACCATCCCCGACTATCCGGACCGCGAGGGGCGCTGAGCCCTTCGCACAACCTACATATCCGGCACGGGCGGCAGGCGGCGCAGGGCGGCTGTCACCGCTTCCGGCAACGGGGCGGCATCGGCTTTTTCCCCGTCGTTCAGTGCATCGAGAAAGGACTGCACATCCTTTTCCAGAATGCCGATGGTATTGGCAGGGTTATATTCTTCGCGCGCCCAGGCGATTTCCCTGAAACGGCTGGCATACCAGTTCTGCCCCGAACTTGAATCCATCACCGCCAGCAGGGCTTCGGCTTCGATGCCCAAAGCGGCGGCGAGGGCCAGCACCCTGCGCACGGCAACAACGGAAGTGGCGGCAACAAAATTGTTCAGCACCTTGGCGCTCATTCCCGCACCCGGCCCGCCGAGACGATGCAGCGTCTTCCCCATTGCCGCGAATAACGGCATATGCGCATCGATCAGGGTAACGCCCTCGGGCAGGCGGGCATGCAGATCGTGAAGATAGCGCGGAGACACGGTGGAAGAGACAATCAGGCTGGCGGGGTGGGCGGGACGGGTGAAAAGCGCCTGTTCCTCAAAACACAGGGCCTCGATCTGGGGAATGTCGCGCACCACACAAATCAGCGTATCGCACCAGGCGCCAAACCGGGCGGGATCGACCACCATCCGGCCGGCGAAATCCCCGAATTCCTCAGGGGGGCGGATGTCGAAACCCCGCACATCGAACCCGGCACGCAGCAGCGCCCGGGCCATCGGCAGCCCCATGGCGCCGCAGCCGGCAACACCGATATGGCTGTTTTCGGGGTCCGTCACGCCAGATCTGCCCTCAAAGCGCCTTCAGCGCCGACAAAAGCAGGGCAAAGAAACCATCGGCATCGATATCGGTGATGACGCGGGCATTTTCCGGTCGGTCTGTCACCCCCCACCAGTCAATCACTGTCTGCCCCATGGTCAGTTCACTGCCCGTTTCGACCATGACATTGCACATGCGCCCCGAAAACAGTTCCGGTTGCAGCAGGTAAGCAATCACACAGGGATCGTGCAGCGGCGCGCCGGGAACGCCGTAACACTCACGGTCATAGCGGGAATAAAAATCCAGCAGCCCCGCCGCCGCGTCACCGACCGGCGTGCCCAATGCCCGCCATTCGCGCAGATGCTCTTCCCGCACCAGCGCCTTATGGGTGACATCCAGCCCCAGCATGGTGATCGGAATGCCGCTTTCCAGCACCACCGCCGCGGCATGGGGATCGACATAGATATTGAATTCGGCCACCGGGGTCACATTGCCCTCAGCCCAGCCGCCGCCCATGAGAACGATTTCCTTAACCCGCGGCACGATCTCCGGCGCGCGGACAAGGGCCATGGCGATATTGGTCAGCGGGCCGGTCGGACACAGGGTCACGGTGCCCGGCTCCTCGCTGAGCAGGGTTTCGATGATGAAATCCACCCCGTGACGGGAATCCAGAGGCAGGCGGGGTTCGGGCAGATCGGCACCGTCGAGACCGGTCTCACCATGAATATATTCCGCCGTCACCAGCTTGCGCAGAAAGGGCCGCACGCATCCGGCCAGGACGGGCACATCCTCACGCCCGGCCAGCTCACGGAGTTTGCGCGCATTCTTCTCCGTCAGCGCCAGGGGAACATTACCCGCAACCGTGGTAATGCCCAGAATGTCCAGCCGCTCGCCGGCGCCAAAGGCCAGCAGCAATGCTATCGCATCGTCCTGGCCGGGATCGCAATCGATGATAATTTTCCGCATGGCGCCATATTTTCAGTAAAGCGCTGCGGATACAAGCACGGAAACGCCTGTGAAAGCGGCCCCGGAAAGCGCAATCCTCAGCCCAGATCGGGTGCGGGCAATCCGGCCTGATAGCAGGTCGCCGTCAGGGTGTTGGCCAGCAGGCAGGCAATGGTCATCGGCCCGACGCCGCCCGGCACCGGCGTAATCGCCCCGGCATGCCTGCGCGCGCCGGTAAAATCGACATCGCCGACAAGGCGCGTTTTCCCCTCTCCCGCATCGATGCGGTTGATACCGACATCGATCACGGTGGCGCCCGGTTTGATCCAGTCCCCCTGAATGAATTCGGGCCGGCCGACCGCAGCCACCAGAATATCGGCCGCCGCGCATTCACCCGGCAGATCGCGGGTGCGGCTGTGGGCGATGGTGACGGTGCAGTTGGCATCGAGCAGCAGTTGCGCCATCGGTTTGCCGACAATATTCGAGCGCCCCACCACCAGCGCCTTCAGCCCCGAAAGATCCTGCCCCAGCCGGTCGCGCAGCAGCATCATGCAGCCAAGCGGCGTGCACGGCACAAGGGCACGCATGCCGACCATGCGCCGGCCGACATTGACGACGTGAAACCCGTCCACATCCTTGTCCGGATCGATGCGGTCGATCACCGCCAGCTCATCCACCTGTGCGGGCAGGGGAAGCTGCACCAGAATACCATTGATCGACGGATCGGCGTTCAGACGGTCGATCACCGCCAGCACCTCCTCCTGGCTGGTGGTGGCCGGCAGGCGGATCTCCTCGGATTTCATGCCGGCCTCGCGGGTCTGGCGGCCCTTGTTGCGAACATAGACCTGGCTGGCCGGATCATCGCCCACCAGCACCACCGCCAGCCCCGGCGTCATGCCGTGTTCCGCCTTCAGCCGCGCCACCTCGGCACCGATGCGCCGACGCAGCCCGGCGGCAAACGCCTTGCCGTCGATGATGTCCGCACCGCTGTTGCCATGATCTTCCGTCATTGCCGGGTCTCCCCCTTCAGCCACTTCTCCAGACGGGCCAGCAAGTCGACCGTCTCACCGCTCAGAAAAACCTGCTTGTTGCGGTCGGTCTGCCCGCTGCGGATCTCCAGCGCCCCGGCCGGGCAATGCCATGCCTTGGCCAGCCATTTCAGCAATGCCGCATTGGCCTTGCCCTTCTCGGGCACGGTGGTGATGCGCATATCCAGCCAGGCACGGCCTTCGGCATCCCGCTTGATGCCGGCGCAACCGTTGCGCCCGGCTTTCGGCGTCAGGCGGATACGGATCAGCACCCCGCCCGGTGCGGCATCGAACGGGCTGTCAGCCGCCATCGGCCCGCCTCCCGGATCAGGTCAGCACCCAGCGGGCCACATCCACCAGTATCAGATTGCGCAGGAAGACCAGCAGCAGAATGAGCACCACCGGCGACAGATCCAGCCCGCCCATCGCAGGCAGGATATTACGGATGGGCCTGAGCGCCGGTTCGGTGATGCGGTACAGCACATCGCTGACCGTATAGACAAAGCGGTTCTGCATGTTGATGACATTGAATGCCACCAGCCAACTCATGACGGCCGAAATGATCAGGGCCCATATGTACAGATCGATGACCGTGCCGATCAGTTGGAAAAGCGCATACATGGGGAAGCGGCCTCCTTGTGTTGAACCGAGACAAGATTTAGTGGCCGTACCGTCCCGGCGCAAGGAAGAACTGTGCAAAATGCCTTCCGGAACGAGCTTCGCCCTTGACAGGGGACGGCTGGCACCGTACATCAACGCCCATTCATGGGGCCGTAGCTCAGTTGGGAGAGCGCAGCGTTCGCAATGCTGAGGTCAGGGGTTCGATTCCCCTCGGCTCCACCATTTTTCAGAATTTCCCCCCCCTTCCATTTTCTCAATCCAAGAGTCCCGGACTCTTTTTCACGGCGACAGAGTCACTGTTCGCCGGCACGCCTGCCTGCGACGCCCCCCCGATATCCGCCCCCCTGATTCCGTTCCGGCTGACCCCGTCGGCCTACCCGGCTGCCGCGGGAGCTGATTTTTCACACCTGCATCGTCGCGACCATCGTAAACCTGTTGTTAATCATATGGGGCTACAGTTCACATAACAGATAAATAAAATTTTATCGGTATTTTTTTAAATAGAAAATAAACATGATTTAAAGTACTGATAGATTAATTAGGCAATTCATTGGTAACAATTACTTTGCGTGTTAACTTTTTGTTAATTCAGATATTGCATATTCGGCGTACCGACCTTGAGAAGGAGTACGCAGAAATGACCAAATTGAAGGAATTCTGGACCAATGAATCCGGCGCCACGGCGATCGAATACGGTTTAATCGCGGCGCTGGTGTCCGTCGCAGCAATTGGCGCGCTGACTGCAATGGGTGATTCCCTGGAAACGCTGTTCTCGACCGTCAGCGGTTCCCTGGACGAGGCGACTGGCTAACCGCCGGATCAATCGTCACGACCCGAATGATGCAGTGGCCGCGCCCTCATTCCAGGGCGCGGTCATTGTTTTTTCAGGCCTGATGCAGGTGGAAAGAGGTTGAAGGACATGGACATCTGGCTCGGCAATGCATTGCTGTTGATTTTCGGCGCTCTGTGCCTGATGGCCGCCATTTGTGATGTGCGCAGCTTCACCATTCCCAACCGCCTTTCCCTGGCCATCGCCGCCCTGTACCCCGCTTATGCCCTGCTGCATCCCGAAATCGACTGGCTCGGCGCCCTCATTGTCGCGCTGGCTGTCCTCGCCGTGGGCTTTGGACTGTTCGCCTTCAACATTCTCGGTGGCGGCGATGCCAAGCTCATCGCCGCGATCATGTTGTGGGCCGGCACTGAACACGGCCTGGCTTTCATCATCCTCACCGCCTTGTTCGGCGGCATCCAGTCCATCGTCTTCTGGCTGACGCACCGCATCCGGGCCGCCGGATCCCTGCGCATGGCGCTGGTTCCCAATCTGGATGAGGATTTTCTCAGAACCAGCATTCCCTATGGTCTCGCCATTGCCGGCGGCGGCCTTTTCGTCATGCTCAGCCGCCTGAAGGGGATATAGACCATGTCCGCGCGCAGCATCATATTTCTGTTTCTGGCCGTTGTGATCACGGGAATAACCGTTCTCTTCGCCCGCGGCTGGCTGGAAAGAAGCAGACAGACGGTTTCCGGCCCCGCAGCCGCCGTCGTCACTGAAGAGGAACCGAAGCTGGAGGTTCTGGTCGCCGCCGGCGATCTGCCGGTCGGACGCCTGCTGAACGCTAACGACTTCACCTGGCAGCCCTGGCCCGAGGACAATATTTCCGATGCCTACACCGTGCGCGGAAAAGACCGTCCGGCCAACACGGCCTCGCTGAACGGCGCGGTCGTGCGCCGCCCCATCGCCAGGGGCCAGCCCATCGCCAAAGGCGCCGTCGTACGCAAGGGTGAACGCGGATTTCTTGCCGCGGTTCTCCGCCCCGGTTATCGCGCCGTGGCCATTCCGGTAACGCCGGCCTCCTCCATTGCCGGGCTGGCGCAGCCGGGTGATTTCGTCGATGTCATCCTGTCGGTCGAGACCACGCAAAGCGTTGAGGGGCAGAAGGTCAAGCGTTACGGCAGCCAGACGGTGCTGACCAATGTCCGCCTGCTGGCACTGGATCAGAAGATCAGTGACGATGCGGCGAAGAAGGATATCGTCAAGACCACCAAACCGGCCAAGACCGCCACATTGGAGGTCACACCGAAACAGGCGGAAATCCTGGCCCTTGCAGCCCGCCTCGGCGTCATGTCGCTCAGCCTGCAGTCCCTGGCCAGAACGGAAGAGGAGCTGAAGAAAACAGCCGGGAAAACCGAATCCCTGAGTGAACAGGGGCCGCCCGAACGCGGGCGCAGCTTCACCCTCGATTACCAGATCAGCCGTTTCGTCAATTCGACCCAAAAACAACAGCAGGGTCCCGTGGTTCAGGTGGCCCGCGGCAGTACCACCACCGACAAGAGTTTTCCGCGATGAAGGAGATAACGGCATGATGCGAATCTTCTTCTCCCTGTTCCGGCACACCGCCCTTCCGGTACTGCTGGCGGCGGCCATCCTGATGCCCCGGGACAGCCTGGCGGCCCGGGCCGGGCTGGTCCGCACCCCCAGCGGGCCGGTCATAACCCTGGAATTGTCGAAGGGCGGGCTGATCCGCCTGCCCGGTGCTGCCAATTCGGTCTTCATCGCCGATCCCGAAATTGCCGATGTCACCGTGAAATCACCGCGGCTGATTTACGTTTTCGGTAAGAAAACCGGTGAAACCACCTTGTTCGCCGTGGACAAGAAGGAAAATGTCCTGGCCAGCATTCCGCTGCGCATCACCCATAATCTGGGCCGCCTGAACGCCGAGCTGCGCCGCCTGTTGCCCGGCGGCGACATACAGGCGACATCCGTGGCCGGCGGTATCGTGCTGACAGGCGCCGTGGAAACGGCGGTACAGTCGGAGAATGCCCGCCGCCTGGCCGCACGGTTTCTCGGCGAGACGGAAGAGGTGATCAACCGCCTTGCCGTCACCGCGCCCAATCAGGTCAATCTGCGGGTGCGCATCGCCGAGGTATCACGCAGCGTGCTCAACCAGTTCGGCATCAACTGGGAGGCGGCCTTCGACGGGGCGATCACCTTCGGCATCGCCACCGGCTCACCGGTCATTTTCGGCAGCCGTAACGGCTTCAACACCATCAGCCCCTCGCCCGGCGGGTCGCAGGCCGGGTTTCTCACCCGTCAGCTTGAAGGCCAGGTAAATAACAGTAATGGTTTCTTCCGCGCCACACCCGGGCCGCTGGATCTGAACGTGCTGATCGATTCGCTGGCTCAGGACGGGCTGATTTCGATCCTTGCCGAGCCCAACCTGACCGCCCTGTCCGGAGAAACCGCCAGCTTCCTTGCCGGCGGCGAATTTCCCATCCCCGTATCACAGAGCGACAACCGCATCACCATCGAATTCAAGCAGTTCGGCGTCAGCCTGTCCTTCACCCCGACGCTGATCGGCGACAACCGCATCAGCATGCGCGTCCGCCCCGAGGTGAGTGAGCTGTCCGATAACGGTGCCATTCAGCTCAGCAGCGGCCTGACCATCCCGGCCATTGCCACCCGGCGGGCGGAAACGACGGTCGAGCTCGGTTCCGGGCAGAGCTTCGCCATTGCCGGCCTGCTGACCAACAATTCCAAGCAGATCGCCGAAAAGGTACCGGGTCTGTCGAACCTGCCGATTCTCGGCCCCTTGTTCAACAGCAACCGTTTCGAACGCAATGAATCGGAACTGATGATCATCGTCACCCCCTATGTGGTGCAGCCGGTCTCCAGGCGTATTGCCCTGCCGACCGATCCCCTGCGCCGTAAGGCAAAGCTGGCCGCCGTCCCGCCAGCACCATCAGAAAAGGTGGTGGTGCCGGTGCCGGGCGTGAAAAGCGGTGCCGGCTTCGGCCTGGAATGAGGACAATGCCATGCCGATACGCAATCTGATTCTGATCCTTCTTCCCCTGCTGCTGGCCGCCTGCGCGCAAAGCCCGGAGGAATACGCGAAGGAACTGCTGAATACCGGCAAATGGCAGCAAATGGATCCGGTGCCGCGTGCCGGCGCCGAAACCATCAGCCTGAGCCATACGGTCCGCTTTCCCTGGGCCAGGGCCGGGCTGGAAGCGGAGGAAGCGCGCAAGCTGGATGCCTTCGCCATGGCCATCCGTTCCCTCGACCGCCGCCGGACCGTGCTGACCGTAAGCGGCGGCGGCAAGGACAAGAGCACTCTGGCCGCCAGCCGTCGCCAGGCGGTTCTGTCACGACTGGCGCAAAACGGCATCACCGGTGAGGTACGCATCCGCCCCGGCACCACCACGGAGGAAAGCGGAAAAACCGGTATTGTGCGCATTGCGATCGATACCATCGTTGTCTTCACGCCCGATTGCACCGCCACCGAAAGCGGGAATACACCGGGGCTGAAGCTTGGTTGCAGCAACGAAGCCGCGCTGGCGGCGATGATCGCCAATCCTGCGGATCTGAGCACCGGGCGCAAACCCGGCCCCGCCGATGGCGAGGCTCAGGCCCTGGCCATTCAACGCTACCGCAGCGGCAATACCAAACCGCTGAGCACCGAGCTTTCCACCGGCGAACAGACACAAAACCCGGACGGGGGAACACAGAAACAATGAGCGTAGCGGCCTTTCTTTCCGATCCGGCGACCACGGCCACCGTTGCCGAGGTGGCGCTGCAGTATGACAAGGCTCCGGCGATCTTCGAGGGCAATGCCGGTGAGGCCCTCGAATATCTGCGCGATTCGACCATCCCCGACATCATCATCATCGATCTTGCCGATGCGCCGCAGCCGCCGGAAGGGTTGACCGGACTTCGCGAAACCATTGGCAGCGCCCCCTGGGTCATCGCCCTGGGCGAGGCCAACGATATCGGCCTTTACCGGCGCCTGATCAACATGGGGATAAGCGATTATCTGGTCAAACCGGTCACCGGCGAACTGCTGCATGATGCCATCCGCCGTGCCGATAACGACCGCACGGCCCTTGGCGGGGGCGACGAGGAAAAACGTCGCCGGATCGCGGTGCTCGGCGTGCGCGGCGGCGTTGGCGCATCGACGATCGCCACGTCACTGGCCTGGATCTTTGCCGAACAGCAAAGGCGTAAAACGGCGCTGGTCGATTTCGATCTGGAATTCGGCACCATAGCCCTGTCGCTGGACATCGAACCGACCGCCGGGCTGCGCGAGGCGCTGGAAAAACCCGAACGTATCGACAGCCTGTTCATTGCCTCGGCCACCGCCAGGATCAGCGACCGCCTGTCGGTTCTGGCGGCGGAGGAAACCCTGGAATCGGACCGGATATTCAGTCCGCAATCGGTCGATCTGCTGCTCGACGTCCTGAACCAGGAAAATGAAATCGTCATCGCCGATATCCCGCGCAGCGCCGTGACCATGCGCCGGCGGCTGCTGGAAACCGCCAGCCATATCATGCTCGTCACCGATCTGGGGCTGCCCGCCCTGCGCGATTGCCTGCGCCTGCTGAACACCCTGCAGGAAAGCGACGCTCAGGCACAGATCACCATCGTCGCCAACCGTACGGGCAGCAAAAATGACGGCATGAGCCGGGCCGAATTCGAAAAGGCCCTGGGACGACCGCTTGACATGGCACTGGCCGAGGATCCCAAAGCATCGCGCAAGGCCAGCGATACCGGCAAGCCCATTCCGGCCTGCGCCAAAAGCAGCAAATTCGCCCAGACCTTGTCCGAATACGCCTCCCGCATCGCCGTCAAGGAAGAGAAAGCCAGCGGTGGCGGCCTGTTGCAGAAGCTGCTCGGAGGCAGGAAGAACTGATGCGACGTATTCACCCATCACAGATTGTCTCCCCCGCCAGGGGTGGCGGCGATGCAGCGCGCCCGTCCATTGAAAACTGGGTCGAAGAGATCCTGCCCCAGGCACGGAAGGATATCGGCGGCGAGTTGAACAACCTGCCCAGATGGGAACTGGCGATGCGGGTGGGACGGATCGTCAGCAGCCGCCTCAAAAAGGAAAACTCTCCGCTCAACCCGCTGGAACGGCGCAACCTTGTCACCGCCATCGTCAATGCGCTGCTGCCTGAAGTCCGGGAAAAGAGAGAAACAGATGCCGGTCCCGCAACGGATGAAAAGGGGCCGGACAGCACCGGAAAGGAAGGAACGGCTGAAGGAAACGAATCTGAGGGAAGAGGCAGCGACACCCCTGCTGCGGAATCGGAATCGGAGCCGGAGCCGGCCCGGCAGGCCATGCCCCGGCAGGAGGACGAAAAGACCGCCGATGACTTCAATCCCATCAGCGAAGCCGTCGCCCATGCCAAGGAGGAAACGGAGGCCCTGATCTATGAGCGCCTTGACGTTGCCGCCGCTTCCCGCCTGAAACGCGAACAGCTTATCGGGCAAATGACCGAGATCGTCGCCGAAACCCTGGCAGAACGCAGGATCACCCTGAACATGGCCGAGCAGAGACAGCTTGTCGATCTGCTGCTCGATGACATGCTCGGCTTCGGCCCGCTGGAACCGCTGCTGGCCGATGAACGAGTCACCGACATCATGGTCAACGGCCCTGACAAGGTCTATGTCGAACGCGACGGCAAGCTGGAACGCACCGATGTGCGTTTCCGCAATCACGATCATGTCATGAACATCTGCACGCGTATCGTTTCCTATGTCGGGCGGCGGGTCGATGAATCCTCACCCCTGGTCGATGCCCGCCTGCCCGATGGCAGCCGCGTCAACATCATCATCCCGCCGCTGGCGATTGACGGTGCCTCGATCTCGATCCGGAAGTTTTCCGAAAAGAAAATCACCCTCGATGTCATGGCCCGCCAGCAGAACATGTCGGAGGCCATGTGCAGGGTCCTGAAAATCGCCGCCCGCAGCCGTCTGAACATCCTCATTTCCGGTGGTACGGGTTCGGGCAAGACCACATTGCTCAATGCCCTCTCGCAGATGATCGACAGCGGAGAACGCATCGTCACCATCGAGGATGCGGCCGAACTGCAGCTGCAGCAGCCGCATGTGGTGCGGCTGGAGACGCGCCCGCCGAATCTGGAGGGTGAGGGGGAAATCACCATGCGGGATCTGGTGAAGAATGCCCTGCGCATGCGCCCCGACCGCATCATCCTGGGCGAAGTGCGCGGCAGCGAGGCCGTGGACATGCTGCAGGCGATGAATACCGGCCATGACGGCTCGCTCGGCACCATTCACGCCAACAACCCGCGTGAGGCACTGACCCGGCTGGAAAACATGATCAGCATGGCGGGAATCAACCTGCCGGCCAAGGCCAGCCGCACTCAGATCGCATCCGCCATCCATATGATCGTGCAGGTGCAGCGTATGCGCGACGGCATGCGACGCATCACCCATATTACCGAGGTGGTCGGAATGGAAGGGGACATCATCACCACCCAGGATCTGTTTACCTATGTGTTCGAGGGCGAAGACGGCAACGGCAGGCTGAAGGGGCATTTCCGCTCCAGCGGTCTTCGGCCGCACTTCACGCCGGAGGCGGCGTATTTCGGCCTCGACAAGGCATTGCTGGAGGCCATCGGATAATGGATACGCTGCTCTCCCCGGACTTTCTGCCCTGGATCATGGGGGCGGGCGTGCTTGCCGGGCTGTTGCTGATCTGGGCGGCCCTCGCCGATACCGGCACCAAGGAACGACGGCGGCGCATCGCCAGAGTCCGCCGGAACGCCATCGGCCGGAACGGCCGGTCCGACGGGCAAGAAGAAGAAGCCGTCAATCTGCGCCGTACCACCCGTTACAGCAACAACCCGTTTCTCGACAAGCTCATCCGCCGCCTGCTGCCCCGGCCGGAAAAACTGCGCAACCGCCTGTCCGCCGCCGGGCTGCGCCTTGGCCTCGGCGCCTATCTTCTGCTCTGCCTGGTACTGACCATCCTTGCCGCCGCCGCCATCGCCCTTTTCACGCGCCTGCCGGTCTTCCCCTCTCTGCTGCTTGGGGTCAGCATCGGCAGCGCCCTGCCGCACCTGATTGTCGGCATGATGCAGAAAATGCGCCGCGAGAAATTCATCACCCAATTTCCCGAAGCGATCGATCTGATGGTGCGCGGCATCAAATCGGGCCTGCCGATCACCGAAACCGTCAATACGGTTGCGCAGGAAATTCCGGCACCGGTCGGCGAGGAGTTCGCCCGCGTCGCCGATCTGGTACGCATGGGACGCAAGCTCGATGACGCTTTGTGGAAAATCTCGCGACGGCTGGATATTCCGGAATTCAAGTTTTTCACCGTCTCCCTCGCCATTCAGAGTGAGACCGGCGGCAATCTGGCCGAAACCCTCGCCAATCTGGGCGATGTGCTGCGCAAGCGCCGCCAGATGAAAGGCAAGATCAAGGCGCTGGCCGCCGAACCGAAGATGAGCGCGACGATCATCGGCGCCCTGCCCTTCGTGATGGTCGGTATTCTCTACACCGTCAATCCCGGTTACATGTCGACCCTGTTCACGGATCCGCGCGGCCAGATGCTGGTGGCGCTGGGCCTGGCCTGGATGGCTTTCGGCGCCTTCATCATGTTCAAGATGACACGGTTCGAGATATGACCCTGGACAGCCTCATCGCCTTCATCGCCGATAAACTGCCCCCCGGCATGGGCATGGAAGGGCTTATCCTGCTGCTGACCGCCCTGTCCGCAGCCTTCAGCCTGGGGGCTGTCTGGTATGGGTTGCTGCAGCAGAACCCCTCCGCCCAACGGGCGCGGCGTATGGCCGAGGCACGCAGCGGCCTGCGCCACGATCTGCTGCATGCCCGCGCCGGACGGCGGGCCCAGATGCAGGTCGAACCCGTTTCGGCCATGAAACGGCTTCTGGAAGCATTGGACCTGCTGAAAAACACACAAACACGCAAGATCTCCAAATCCCTGATTCAGGCGGGCATCCGCGGTGACGATGCGCTGGTGCGTTTTCTGTTCTTCAAACTGGCGTTGCCGCCCATTGTCGGCATCATTGCCGCATTGTTGCTGTTCGTGTTCGATCTGTGGCCGCTGATGACCCTGCAGAAGATCATGATCGCCCTGTTTGCGGTTCTCGCCGCCGCCTTTATGCCCGATATCTATGTCAAGAATGCCGCCACCAAACGCCAGCAGGCCCTGCTGAAGGCCCTGCCCGATGCGCTGGATCTGCTGGTGATCTGCGCCGAGGCGGGGCTGAGCCTCGATGCCATGCTCAAGCGTGTCGCCAGGGAGCTGGGCGAGGCCATGCCGGAAATGGCCGAGGAACTGACGATCACCTCACTTGAACTCGGTTTCCTGCCGGAACGGCGCAAGGCGCTGGAAAATCTGGCAGAGCGCACCAATATTGCCGGCATCCGCGGCCTGG
>CAYXDL010000015.1:0-14801 GCA_964463775.1 uncultured Hyphomicrobiales bacterium | reverse complement strand
ATCGGCGCCGATGTCATCGCCCGCGAACTGGCCGAGACATCCCCGCCGCCGGAAGCCCGGGACGGAGAGGAAGAAACCCTGTCCGAAGCCGTGGAGCGGCATATCAGCCGTTATTTCGCGGCCCATGGCGGCAGCCTGCCCCCGGCCGGGTTGTACGAGCGGGTCTTGCATGAGGTGGAGCGCCCGCTGATCGAGCTGTGCCTGCAGGCGACAAGAGGCAACCAGATCAGGGCGGCGGCCTTGCTGGGGCTGAACAGAAATACGCTGCGCAAGAAGATCCGGGAACTGGGCATCAATGTTGTCCGCGGCATGCGTGAGGGGTGATCCGCGCGGCATTGCATTTTGAATTGCAGCAGGTGTTGTAAAAGTGCATCATCCCTGATCCGGGGGCAGACCGGACACGCAACGACATGCTTTGCAGATGACATCTTCCACACCGCAGCAATCGCAGACTCCGCTTCCGCCTCCCGAAGGCGCCCGTCTTCCGGGATGGGCCAGTCGTATCGATCTGGGGCGGCGGTTGTCGCTGGTACTGGTATTTCTGGCCATCGTTGCCGCCTTCGCCACTTATTACATGGCCGGCGGCGGGGCGTCGGTGGCGCCGAATCCGGTTGTGGTCAGCATATTACTGCTGATCGATTTCTTCCTGCTTCTGGCTTTCATCGCGCTGATCGCCGCCCGTTTCTACCGTCTGTGGCGGGCGCGGGTGCGTGGTTCCGCCGGGTCGCGTCTGCATGTGCGCCTGATGATGCTGTTTTCGGTGGTGGCTCTGGCGCCCGCCATCATCGTTGCCGTCTTTTCCCTGCTCTATATCGAATTTGTGCTGCAGAACCTGTTTAATACCAAGGTGCGCACGGCACTGGATCAGTCCGTTCGTGTCGCGGAGGCCTATATCAGGGAACACCGGCTGAACATCCGTGCCGATGTTCTTTCCATGGCGCAGGATATCAACCGCTATGCCGCCTATCTGCGCCCCAATACCAAGAATTTCGACAATTTCCTCAATGCGCAGGCGTCCCTGCGCAATCTTTCCGAGGCCATCGTCATCAATTCCTCGGGCGATGTGCTGGCGCGCTCCAATCTCAGCCTGCTGATGGAGACGGAGAAGGTCGACCCCGATGTTCTGAAAAAGGCCGATGAGGGGGAGATCGTCTTTCTTCCCGGGGAGGCGGAAGGCCGTGTCCGCGCGTTGATCAAGCTCGAACGCTTCGTCGATGCCTATCTCTATGTCGGCCGGTTCGTCGATGCCTCCGTCATCGCGCTGGTGGCCAAGGCACGCAAGGGCAAGGAGGCCTATGAGCGCCTGCAGGAGAAAGGCTCCGAGATCACGGTCACCTTCGCGGCCGTTTTTGCCATTGCCGCCGTGCTGCTGCTGCTGGCGGCCTTGTGGTTCGCCCTGGTGATCTCCGCCCGTATCGTTGAACCGATCGGCGATATGGTGCGGGCCGTGCGCCGCATACAGGACGGTGATCTGTCCGTGCGCCTGGATGTGGCCGCCAATGATGAGATCGGCACCCTCTCGCAGGCGATCAACCGCATGGCGGGAGAGCTGGAAACCCAGCGCGCGGCGCTGGTCGATGCCAATGCCAAGCTCGATGAACGCCGCCGTTTCACCGAAACGGTGCTGGCGGGGGTCACGGCCGGTGTGATCGGCCTGGACAAGGAAGGGCGCATCGATCTGCCCAACCCTTCGGCACTTCGCCTGCTGGGGGCATCGGAAGAGGAACTGAAAGGGCGGAAATTCGCGGAGGCCGTACCCGAAATGGCCGATCTGCTGGCAAAGGTGCGTGAACGTCCCTCACGCGTGGCTCAGGGGCAGGTACGCCTGACCCGTCACGGCACCTCCCGCCATTTGCTGGCCCGGGTCGCGGCGGAATATGCCGATGGCGGTATTTTCGGTTTCGTTGTCACATTCGATGACGTGACCGAGCTGGTCTCCGCCCAGCGTACTGCCGCCTGGGCTGATGTGGCCCGGCGGATAGCCCATGAGATCAAGAATCCCCTGACCCCCATTCAACTGTCGGCGGAACGGCTGCGCCGGCGGTATCTGCGCCGGATCGATGGTGCCGATGACAGGGAGATTTTCGAAAAATGCATCAGCACGATTGTCCGTCAGGTCGGCGATATCGGGCGGATGGTCGATGAGTTCTCGGCCTTTGCCCGCATGCCGCGCCCGGCCTTTGCCGATGTCGATCTGAAGGAACTGGTGCGCGATGCGGTGTTCATGCAGCAGGTGGCTCATCCGCAGATCGGCTATGAGACATCGCTGCCCGGGGATGCGCCGCCGGTTCATGCCGACCCCCGCCAGTTGGCCCAGGTATTGACCAATCTGCTGCAGAATGCCGCCGAGGCAATCGAGGCCCGCCACCAGGGGGAAAGCAATGACGGGCTGATCGGGGCCTCTGTCGGGGGATGGATCGGAATCCGCATGGAGGCGGACGGGGAATACATGACCCTGGTCGTGGAGGACAATGGCAAGGGGCTGCCGGAAGCGGAGCGTGACAAGCTGACCGAACCCTATGTGACAACCCGGGCCAAGGGAACGGGGCTGGGGCTTGCCATTGTCAGGAAGATCCTTGAAGAGCATGGCGGCGACATGGAAATCCGGAGCAGGCCGGAGGGTGGCGCACGGGTGATCCTGCACATTCCCCTTGCCAATGGCGGCAGAAATGCACAAAGAGGCGGGACGGACAAGAACAACACCCGCAACGAGGCGGCAGAATGACATTTGGCTCAGACAATGGATGGGGGATATGTCCGCTGACATTCTGATCATCGACGATGAGGAGGACATCCGCGATCTGATCGCGGATATTCTGTCCGATGAGGGATACGAAACCCGCCGTGCGGGCAACAGCGATGATGCGCTGGCTGAAATTGCCCGTCGCCGTCCGTCTCTGGTGGTTCTGGACATCTGGCTTCAGGGCAGCCGTCTGGACGGGCTGCAGCTTCTTGAGGAGATCAAATCCCGCCATCCCGATGTGCCGGTTATCATCATCAGTGGCCACGGCAATATTGAAACCGCCGTCAAGGCGATCAAGAACGGCGCTTATGATTTCATAGAAAAGCCCTTCAAAACCGATAGGTTGATATTGATTGTTCGCAGAGCACTTGAAGATGCGCTGCTGCGGCGTGAACTATCGGAACTGCGCCGCAGCACGGCGCAGGGAGCGGAACTGATCGGTTCCTCACCGGTCATCTCCGCCCTGCGGCAGACCATAGACCGCATCGCTGCCAGTGAAAGCAGGGTCCTGATTACCGGCGCGCCCGGATCGGGGAAGGAACTGGCGGCGAGATGTCTGCATGCCCGTTCCCGGCGCAGCCGTGGTCCTTTCGTCGTCGTTCCCGCCGCGACCATGGACCCGGAGAGGGTGGAGGAGGCGCTTTTCGGGGTCGAGGAAGGGGCGGGCCGGACGGGCAGCGTCGGTCTGTTCGAGCAGGCCCATCGCGGCACCCTGTTCATTGACGAGGTGGCGGACATGCCGCTTCAGACGCAGTCGCGCATCCTACGGGTGCTGGTGGATCAGAATTTCCGCCGCATCGGCGGATCGGAAAACGTGCAGGTCGATATCCGTGTCGTCTGTGCCACGGCCCGCGATCTTCAGCAGGAAATCGCCGATGGCCGTTTCCGCGAGGATCTGTATCATCGCCTGAACGTGGTTCCTCTTCATGTGCCCAGCCTGCGCGAGCATTGCGAGGATGTCGATGAGCTGGTCGAATATTTCATGGAACGCCTGGCCCGGGCCAATGGCCGCCCGCCACTGAGGTTTACGGCTGATGCGATGGCGGCCCTGCGCGCCTATGAGTGGCCCGGCAATGTCCGCCAGCTGCGCAATGTCGTTGAGCAGGTTCTGATTCTTTCCGGCAATGAGGGCCATGCACCGGTCGATATTTCGGCATTGCCGGGAGAAATCGCCGCCGGCGCACCCCGAATACTGAAATCGGAGAACAGCATAGACTTCATGGCGATGCAGCTTCGTGAAGCCCGCGAGGCCTTCGAAAAGGAATACCTGAAGGCACAGATCGGCCGTTTCGGCGGTAATATCTCGCGCACGGCGGCAATGATCGGCATGGAGCGTTCGGCTTTGCACCGCAAACTGAAGGCATTGGGCATCAACAGCCATGAAAGAGGGACGGGCCGGGGCTGAGTTCCGGGCCGTGATGAAAAATGAAGGTTCTAGTCTGCGGGGCGGGTCAGGTCGGCTCCAACATTGCCAGACAACTGGCGAGCGAGGGCAATGACGTTACCGTCATCGATCAGTCGCAGGAGCTGGTGCGCAAGATATCGGACAGTTTTGATGCCCGCGGGATCGTCGGCCATGCCTCGCATCCGGATGTGCTCAAGCGGGCCGGGGCCGAGGAATGCGACATGATGATCGCGGTCACCTATGCTGACGAGGTCAATATGGTGGCCTGTCAGGTTGCCCATACCCTGTTCAACGTGCCGATGAAAATCGCCAGGGTGCGCAGCCAGGCCTATCTGGATCCGCGCTGGGGTAATCTGTTCGGACGTGACAACATGCCGATCGATGTGCGCATTTCGCCGGAAATCGAGGTGGCACGCACGGTCAAGCGCGCGCTTGACGTACCCGGCGCCTTCGACATGATCCCCTTCGCCGATGACCGGGTGCGCCTGATCGGTGTGCACATTACCGAGGACAGCCCCACCATCAATACCCCGCTGCGTCAGCTGACGGAACTGTTTCCGGATCTTCACTGCGTGGTCACCGGCATTTTCCGCAATGAACGCCTGATCGTTCCCGATGACGACGATCAGATGCTGCCCGGTGACGACGTCTATTTCATCGTCAGAACCGATCATCTGTCCCGGGCCATGCCGCTGTTCGGTCATGAGGAGAACCAGGCCCGGCGCATCGTCATTGTCGGCGGCGGGAATATCGGCCTGTTTCTCGCCCGCCAGATCGAGGAGGAGCAGCCGGCGGTCAAGCTGAAGGTGATCGAGCGGGACGCCCGCCGTGCCGAGTATATCGCCGAGCAGCTCAAGCGTGCGGTGGTGCTGCAGGGCAGCGCCCTTGAGACCGATATCCTGCAGGAGGCGAGCGTGCATTCAGCCGAAGCGATCGTCGCCCTGACTAATGATGACCAGGTCAATCTGATCGCATCCCTGATGGCCAAGAAAATGGGGGCGAAGACGGCCGTAACCCTGATCAACAATCAGGCCTATGACAGCCTGACGTCGAGCATCGGCATCGATGTGGCGGTCAATCCGCGTGCAACCACGGTTTCAGGCATCCTGCAGCATGTGCGCCGTGGACGCATCCGTCAGGTCTACAGTGTGCGCGACGGCGGCGCCGAGGTGATCGATGCCGAAGCGCTGGAGACATCGCCGCTGGTCGGTGTGCCCCTGCGCGAGGCCGAGCTGCCCGAGGATACGATCATCGGCGCCATTGTCCGCGGTGACGAGGTGATTCTGCCCCGTGGCGGCACCGTGATACAGGCCCATGACCGGGTTATTCTTTTCGCTCTGCACGGGGCGGTCCGGGAGATCGAGAAGATGTTCTCCGTCCGGCTGGAATTTTTCTGATCCGCGTTATGACGGGGCGTCTCGCATCATGAATTTCACCAACGCCTTCCATGCCGTCGGCTGGGGCCTGCTGTGTTTCGGGCTGCTTCTGGCCGCACCGCTGCTGCTGGCGCTGACGGCGGATGAGGCCCGCCAGGTCGCTCCGTTCGCCGGCAGCATGTTCCTGGCCCTGTTCTGCGGTGGTCTGATTGCGATCGGCACCCGTCACCGTTCGCCGCGCACCACGCGCCGAGACGGCATTCTGGTGGCGCTGGCATTGTGGTTTCTGTTGCCGCTGTTCGGGGCATTGCCGCTGTATCTTGGCGGAACGGGGCTGAGTTTTGCCGATGCCTGGTTTGAGGCCCTTTCGGGCCTGACGACAACGGGGGCCAGTGTCATTCCCAATGTGGCGGAACTGCCGCGCAGCCTTGTGTTCTGGCGCGGGCTGCTGCAATGGTTCGGCGGGCTGATGAGCCTGATTTTTCTCATCGTTGTCTTTACGGATTTCGATTTTCTGGGGCTGGCGCAACGTCCGGCAGTCATTCCGGGCAGCGAACGCCAGGATCTGCCCGAACGTCTGGGGCAGGCATTGGCGGAATGCTGGTGGCTCTATCTGTCCCTGACCGCTGCCTGCGCGGTGGCGCTGTGGCTGGCGGGAATGCCGTCCTTCATCGCGGTCAATCATGCCTTCAGCATCGTCTCCAGCGGTGGTTTTTCCACCGCGCCGGGCGATGCGGCCTATGCCGGGAATGCTGCCATTGCCCTGGTGATGATCGTTTTCATGTTGCTGTCCTCCATTGCCTTCGCCCTGCACTGGGCGGCGGCGCGGGGCAAGTTTTCCGTATACGGGCAGGATCCGGAAACCCGCTATCTTCTTGCGGCCTGGCTGCTGGCGTTTCTGGTGTTTTTCACGGCCCTGACGGGCAAGGGGCTGAGCGTGGATGACGGACTGCTGACCGCCGCTTTCAATGTGACCTCCCTGCTGTCGACCACCGGCTATGTGCTGCAGCCCGGATCCGGTGGTTTCCTCTGGCCGTCACTGATTGTCATCGCGGGGATGGTTCTGGTTCTCGTCGGTCCTTCCAGCGGCACCGCCGCCGGCGGACTGAAGCTGGTACGTCTGGCCCTGCTGTTCAAACAGTCCTGGCGCGAAGTCGAGCGTCTGTCCTTTCCGCATGGCATGGTGCCCCTGCGTTACGGGCGCTTCCGCATTCAGCGTTCGGCCCTGCGCAGCGCCTGGGCGGTGCTGGTGCTGTTTCTGAGCGGGTTTGTGTTTCTGGCGCTGGTGCTGAATTATCTGGGGGTCGTGTTCGATGATGCCCTGGCCCTGTCCGCGGCCTCGATCGCCAATGCCGGGCCGGCAATCGGTCTGATGAGCGGGCATGGTCTGGGATATTCGGAATTGTCGGCGGCAGTGAAGGCCTGGCTGATGCTCGGCATGGTGTTCGGCCGGGTTGAGTTCTTTGCCATCGTCATCGTCTTTCATGGCTTTTTCTGGCGGCGCTAGCCGCCACTTTTGGGGAATGATCGAATGTCACGGATAGCCTATGTCAACGGACAATATGTAAACCACCGCGATGCCTGCGTTCATATCGAGGATCGCGGATATCAGCTTTCTGATGCCGTCTATGAGGTGGTGACGGTCTGCGAGGGACGGGTCGTTGACCGCACCGGTCATCTGGCGCGCCTTGAGCGTTCGCTGAACGAACTGCGCATCCCCGTGCCGATGTCGCGGCGGGTATTCGAACTGGTGATCGAGCGGATGATCCGTCTCAACCGCTTGCGTAACGGCCTGGTCTATCTACAGGTATCGCGCGGTGTCGCGCCCCGCGATCATGCCTTTCCCGAAAATACCCGCCCTGCCGTGGTCATGACGGTAAAGCATATCGATCCGCGCATCGGCCGTGAAAAGGGGAAGGAGGGGGTCAAGGTCATCACCTATCCCGACAAGCGCTGGCTGCGCCGGGACATCAAGACGGTCGGCCTGCTGTGGAATGTTCTGGCCAAGCAGGCGGCACGGGAGGCGGGTGCCTATGAGGCCTTCCTTGTTGATGAGGATGGTTTTGTCACCGAGGGCAGTTCCACTAATGCCTGGATCGTGGATGAGGACGGCAATCTTGTCACCCGCCAGGCGGATGAACTGATCCTGCGCGGAATCACGCGCCTGGCAGTGATGGAGCTGGCCCGCGAGGAGGGGCTGAAGATCATCGAGCGTCCCTTTACGGTCGGGGAAATGAAAAAGGCCCGCGGCGTGTTTCTGACCAGTTCCAATTCCTTCGTTATGCCCGTGGTGCAGGTGGATGAGACGGTGATCGGCAATGGCGAGCCGCTGGCGATGATCGAACGCTTGCGCTCACTCTATTATGCTTATATGCAGCAGGAACAGGCGGAGAAGGCAGCCGGGTTCTGAACCGGCCGGGCTTGTATTTGTTCCGCGCATGCACATCTGTTAGGGTAAGCTTGTCCGGATGCGCATCACGGGTCTGAAATCGCGGGCCGGTTGCGCGCAAACGGATCAAGAACGCCGGTTCATGGCGGTTGTGCGGGGTATCCGGGAAATTTCCCATGTGCCGTGAAAATGCCATGCTCCGATCATAATAATTGCCGCCCGTACCGGCATTGAGCCGGCGGTGGCCAAACAATAATGGGTAGGACCAAATGTCTTCCGATAAACCCCAAAACGTCCAGGACGTCTTTCTCAACTATGTCCGCAAGAATAAAACACCGGTAACGGTGTTTCTGGTCAACGGCGTCAAACTGCAGGGCGTGATTACCTGGTTTGACAATTTCAGCGTATTGCTGCGCCGCGATGGCCATGTCCAGCTCGTTTACAAACATGCGATCTCGACCGTCATGCCGACTCAGCCCATACAGCTTTTCGATCCGGCGGGACAGGACGGCGCTTGAAGCAGAAAAACGACGCCGCGGGCAAGACGACGGACCATGCCCCTGCGCGGATGGAGCGGGCCATGGTCGTTCTGCCGCTGGTGCGCGGGGAAGAAGAGCGGCAGGGGCGCTCATCGCAGGCCCGGCTGGAGGAGGCAACCGGGCTGGCGCGGGCCATATCGCTTGATATCGCCGCCGCCATGGTGGTCGGTGTTCCGCAGTTGCGCCCGGGAACATTGTTCGGTCCCGGCAAGCTCGATGAACTGAAGGCGGATATCAACCGGCTGGAATGCGGGCTGCTGGTGATCGATCATGCCGTAAGCCCCGTGCAGCAACGGAATCTCGAACGCCGGCTGGGCGTGAAGGTGATTGACCGCACGGGGCTGATTCTTGAAATTTTCGGGGAACGGGCCCAGACCCGGGAAGGGCGGCTGCAGGTTGAGCTTGCCCATCTGACCTATCAGCGCAGCCGGCTGGTGCGCTCCTGGACCCATCTGGAACGTCAGCGCGGCGGGGCCGGTTTTCTGGGCGGTCCCGGTGAATCCCAGATCGAACTGGATCGCCGCCTGATCGATCAGAAGATCGTCAAGCTGCGCCGGGCGCTGGAAAAAGTGGTCAGAACCCGTGGCCTGCACCGGGCGGAGCGCAAGAAGACCCCTTATCCGGTCATCGCCCTGGTCGGCTATACCAATGCCGGCAAGTCAACATTATTCAATGCCATGACCCGTTCGGAGGTCATGGCGAGGGATCTGCTGTTTGCAACGCTGGATCCGACCATGCGGGCCATCGAACTGCCGGTGACAGGGCGGGTCATTCTGGCCGATACGGTGGGATTCATTTCCGAATTGCCCCATCAGCTCGTTGCGGCCTTCCGGGCCACGCTGGAGGAGGTGACGGATGCCGATCTTATCGTGCATGTACGCGATATCGCCCATCCCGACACGGAGGCCCAGGCGGCCGATGTCATGGGTGTGCTGTCGGAAATGGGCATCGGCAGGGACGGCCCGGTGCCGATCATCGAGGCGCTGAACAAGATCGATCAGCTTGACGGGGAGATGCGCGAAACCCTCATGCACCGGATCGCACGTCAGGAAAACAGCATCGCCATTTCGGCGGTGACCGGCGAGGGAACCGATACCCTGATGGCGCATATCGATGCGCTGCTGGCGCCACGGCGCCGTGCCTACCGTATCCGGCTGAGCCATGAGGAAGCCGGAGAGATTCTGGCCTGGCTGCACCGCAGGGGCAGTGTGGAGCAGGCCGAAAATGACGAAACCGGCATGAAGATCACCGCCAGCCTGTCGGCGAAGGATTTCGGCGCCTTTTCTGCCCGGTTTCCAACCGCCAGCATTCAGGCCGAGGAGCGGCTGCCCGCCGATGCGCGCAGGGCCTGCTGAAAACTTCGGCCGGTCGGGCCGGTATCGTCAGTTCAGTTAAGACGGAAGACGCCCTGGGCCTGGCGCCACTTGCCTTCCCAGATCACTTCGAGTGCCGAAATGCGCACCATGTGCAGGCGCCCTTCGAGGTTTTCTTCCCAGTAACGCAGGAATTTGCGGATGCGGGGGAAATCCGGCGCCTTGTCCATGGTCTGCCAGATGAATTCCTGCAGCAAGGAGGGATGATCCGGCAGACGATAGAGAACCTGCGCCGTGGTCAGGCGGAAATCATCGAGTTGCTCTTTCAGTTTCATGAGGCTTCTCCATATTGTTTCACCCAATATGAAGAATAGTGTCCTATGGTTAAAAAACAAATAAAAACAATATATTAACAGCCACTCTTGATGAGTGCTGACAGCAGGTGCGCCACGGGGTGGATCAGTTGAAGGTGTCCTTGTTGAAACGGCCGAAATTGCCGAACAACTGCTCCAGAATCGTCAGTTCCTTGCCACGTGTCGGGGTTTCGCGTTCCACGGGCTTGATGTCCCGTCCGTTTTCCGATGTGAAGCGGCGGATATCCCTGATGATGCCCTTATCGTCGAAATCGATGGCGACAACGGTCTGTTCGACAAGTTTTTCATCGAAGAAGGTCAGCCGTTCCGTGCGCCGGGTGATGTAGTACCAGGTTTCGCCCTCCAATTCCGGAAATGTTGATCTGGCGGTGGGAGAGCCGAGTTTCTCCGCCACCTGGCGTTTGATGAACTTGCCCGGCTTCAGTGCCGCCAGTTCATCTTCATTCGGCACATAGCCGTGAACCTCCTGCACCGGGGTGCAGGCGCCGAGGAACAGGGCAATAAGGGGCAGGATGAACAACAGACGCATGGCAGCTTTCATGAATTCGCGCATTCTCACATGACGGTGTCAGGGTTGCGGACATTGACCCGGCCGGGGCAATTGCTTAAGTCAGGGGATCAAGAACGCTCCGTTCGTGAATTTGGCAAATCCCGGTAGGGTATTCAATGGCTCTTTTCAATTTCCTGCGCCCAAAGCCGCTTCAGCGCCTGGCCTTCGAACAATATGCGGCGCTGGCCGATCATGCCCGCCATCCGGCCTTCTATACCGAATACGGCGTTCCCGATACGCTGGGCGGGCGGTTTGATCTGCTCGCCCTGCATCTGGTGCTGCTGCAGCGTCAGATCAGGAACAATGGCGATGATGAGCTGGCCGAGGCGCTGAACAAGGTATTTCTGGCCGATATGGACCGCGGCATCCGCGAACAGGGGGTGGGCGATGTCGGGGTTGCCAAGCGGGTCAAGACCATGACCCAGGGATATCTTGGGCGTCTTCTCGCATACACGCAGGCCCTGGATCACCCCGGTGATATCCCGCTGCGGGATGTGATCCTGCGCAATGTCTATGCCTGCGCGGAAGAGGACGCGGCCGATGCGCGGATAATCGGGGCGGCAGAGCGCCTGTGCGCTTATGTCCGCCGGGCCGCGGCGGCCCTGGCCGATGCCGATCTCAGAAAAACCGCCTGTCCGCCCTTTCCCCGGCCATAGCGGATGAAGGCGGATAACGGCGGCTTGACCTGAAGGGCGGCGGGCCTTATTGTGCGCGCCCTGCGCCCCGGGGGCGCATTCCAGCAACCGGTATTGGTTATGCAACGCAATCACGATCCAAAGGACATACCGCTCAGCCTGCGCCTGCCGGTCGAGGAGGTGGAGGCCGTGCCGCAGCCTTTCTCCTGGAGGGCCTCGGCGGATGAGCGCGCGGCCCTGAAGGCATGGCTGGATGTACCGGATGTGCTCGATGCGTCCTTTGACGGCACCCTGCGCCGGCGCAGTGATGGCCGCTCCATCGAGCTGGTGCTGAATCTGAAGGCGAAATTGCTGCAAAAATGTGTTATCACGCTGGAGCCGGTGCAGACGCAGGTTGACGAAACCATCCGGCTGGTTTACACGCCTGATGCCGATGCCCCGCGGCCTTCGGATGCGCTGGATATCGACCCGCTGGCGGAGGATCCGCCGGAATTGCTGGGAGAAGGCGGCATCGATGTCGGCCGGCTGGGATGCGAATATCTTTCCCTGGCGCTGGATCCCTATCCGCGCAAACCGGGGGCGAAGGTGAATTATGACGATGGCGGCGACGCGCAGAGGGAGGAAAATCCCTTCTCGGCGCTGGAGACGCTGAAGCGCCGCAACTGATGAATGACGGATTGCAGGCCGGAAGTTCCGGTGCCTGCGCAAGGCAAGGGGCAAGCCCCTTTTGATTTGGCTGAACCCGGATGTGCCGGTGATTAGACGAGAGCAGTAAAATGGCAGTACCGAAGAAGAAAGTATCCAAATCCCGCCGCAACATGCGCCGTGCCCATGATGCGCTTGTCGCCAATGGCGGAACCGAATGCCCCAATTGCGGCGAACAGAAGCTGCCCCACCACGTATGCCCCGCCTGCGGGCAGTACAAGGGCCGCGATGTCGTCGATGCCGGGGAAGAGTTCTGAACCGGGCCATCTGATCGTCATCCGACATTATGGCCGCAGGCTATACCATTTCCCTCGATGCCATGGGCGGCGATGCCGCCCCTGCCATGGTGATCGAAGGGATGCGTATCGCGCGTGTCCGGTTTCCGGACACGCGCTACCTGCTGTATGGTGATGAAAAGCGCATTGCGCCCTTCCTGAACGGGGAGGAGAGCGCCTATTGTGAGATCCGTCATACGGATCAGTTCATTTCCGGCTCCGACAAACCTTCCCAGGCCCTGCGCAAGGGCCGGCAGTCGAGCATGCGTCTGGCCATCGATTCCGTGCGTGGCGGCGATGCCTGCGGCGTCGTTTCCGCAGGCAACACGGGTGCGCTGATGGCCATGGCCAAGTTCTCCCTGCGCACCCTGCCGGGGATCGACCGGCCGGCCCTGATATCCTTCATCCCCACCGAACGCGGCGAAAGCGTCATGCTCGATCTTGGCGCCAATGTCGTCTGCGATGCCGAGAATCTGGTGCAGTTCGCCCTCATGGGGGCGCAGTTTGCCCATGCCGTGCTTGGCTTCAGGCGTCCGCGCGTCGGATTGCTGAATGTCGGCGAGGAGGAACTGAAGGGCAATGCCACCGTCAAGGCCGCCCATGAAATTCTGCAGCATGTCGGGCTGGATAATTTCACCTATCACGGCTTCATCGAAGGCAATGACATTACGGAGGGAACCGTCGATGTCATCGTGACGGACGGTTTCACCGGCAATGTCGCCCTGAAGACGGCAGAAGGCACGGCACGTCTGGTGACGAATTTCCTGCGCCAGGCCTTTCGCCAGTCGATCATGAGCAGAATCGGTTATATGCTGGCCGCCCCGGCACTGCGCAGGCTGCGGGACCGGCTGGATCCGCAATCCTATAACGGCGGCGTTCTGCTGGGACTCAATGGCATCGTGGTCAAAAGCCATGGCGGAGCCAATGCGGAAGGGTTTGCCAATGCCATTGGCGTGGCGCTTGATATGGCGCGCGATGAAACGATCGCACGTATCAAGGCCGATTTTGAGGATGTGGAAACGGGCCATCTTCTGGATGGCGGAAAACCGGAGGCGGGATGAGGCGCTCAATTGTCATCGGGTGCGGCGGTTATGTACCCGAACGTGTTGTAACCAATGAAGAGCTGTCCAGAACCGTCGATACCAGCGATGAATGGATTGTGGCACGCACCGGCATTCGTGAGCGCCGTATTGCCGCCGAGGGCGAGCTGACTTCGGATCTCGGCACCAAAGCCGCCGAAGCGGCGCTGAAAAATGCCGGCATCGATGCCGGAGAGATCGATCTGATCGTGGTCGCCACCTCCACCCCCGATGACACTTTTCCGGCCACGGCAACGAAAATTCAGGCCAATCTCGGTATCAGCGGGCCGCCTGCCTTTGATATACAGGCCGTCTGCACCGGGTTCATCTATGCCCTGACCACGGCCGACAGCATGCTGCGGGCAGGGCAGGCGAACCGCGCACTGGTCATCGGTGCCGAAACCTTTTCGCGGATTATCGACTGGGATGACCGCAGAACCTGCGTGCTGTTTGCCGACGGCGCAGGCGCGCTGGTACTGGAGGCGGGGGAACAGCCCGGCGATACGATGACGGATCGCGGCATTCTGAAAAACTGCCTGCATGCGGACGGGCAGTACCGTGATCTTCTTTATGTCGATGGCGGCCCTTCCTCGACCCGGACAACCGGGTATCTGCGCATGGACGGGCGCGGTGTCTTCCGCCATGCGGTGGTCAATCTCGCCAGGGTCGTGCAGGAGGTCATGGACGGCACCGGCCTGGCCCCGGAGGATATCGACTGGCTGGTTCCTCATCAGGCGAACAAGCGCATCATCGACGGGACGGCGAAAAAGCTTGGCCTGTCAGCGGACAAGGTGGTGCTGACCGTTGATCATCATGGTAATACTTCGGCCGCCTCCGTTCCCCTGGCGCTGGCCGAGGCCGTCGGTGACGGGCGTATCAGACGCGGTGACCTGCTGCTGCTGGAAGCCATGGGCGGCGGTTTTACCTGGGGCGCATCGCTGCTGCGCTGGTAGGAATTCCACATAATTTTAAGAAAATTTGCTATCCTATTGATATTGACGGGTTTCTGACCTTGAGTTAATCTTCCGCCTTAACTGAGGCGCGGGAACGATATCAGGGGATCAGGAATATGGCTCAACAAACGCTCACACGGGCGCAGCTCAGCGAGGCCGTCTATCAGGAAGTCGGTCTGTCGAGAAACGAATCCACGGCATTGGTCGAAAGCGTGCTCGATGCGATTTCCGACAGTCTGGTTGCGGGCGAGCCGGTAAAGATTTCTTCCTTCGGCAGCTTTCAGGTTCGTCAGAAAAGCGGACGCATGGGCCGCAATCCGAAGACGGGCGAGGAAGTGCCGATTTCCCCGCGCCGCGTGCTGGTGTTTCGTGCCAGCCATGTTCTCAAGGACAGGATCAATGCCAGCCAGGGTGGAAAATGATGTCTGCCCGGGCGGGTGAGGAATGAGCGGCCGCAAGTCACCG
>CAYXDL010000014.1:10031-14810 GCA_964463775.1 uncultured Hyphomicrobiales bacterium | reverse complement strand
ATGGGATACAGGCCCCGGCATCCCGCCGGAAAAACAGGGTATGGTCTTCGACAAGTTCCAGCAGATCCATGGCGACATCCTCTCGCGCGAGAAGGAGGGTATCGGTCTCGGCCTGACCCTGTCGCGCCAGTTCGCCCGCCTGATGGGGGGTGACGTTACCCTGCAGAGCGCGCCGGGCCAGGGCTGCCGCTTCACGGTCTCCCTGCCCCTGAACAATGAGGAACGGCAGCAGGCATAGGGTTTCGCGTTCCACAGCAAATTATTGACCATTTCTTAACCCCTGTTCCCTAGGCTGATAGGGGACGGAGGTTAAGGACGTGATTCAGCAGAACCAAATCCAGAAAGACACTTCCTATATGATGCAGGACCTGTTCAGCCTGGCCCATGAGAAGACCGAGGCCGGGCGCCAGCGCCTGTACCGGCATGTATGGGATCTGTTCGAGAACCGCAGCGGCTCTCTGAGCGAGCGGGAACGCGCCCTTATGCTCGACATTCTCAAGGCCCTCAGCCTGGAAATCGAGCGTTCCGTCCGTACCGCCCTGGCGGAAAAACTGGCAGAAAACGACAACGCCCCTCGTGAACTGGTCATGCTGCTGGCCCATGATGAAAGCGAGGTGGCTTTCCCCATCCTGATGAAGAGCAACGTCCTGCGCGACAAGGATCTGATCGAAATCATCGTCCACCGCGCCCAGGAACATCAGCTTGCCATCGCCATGCGCGAACATCTCAGTGGCGAGGTCTGTCAGGCCATTGTCGATACCGGCAATGTCACCGTCATCACCCGACTGATCGACAATCCGGGCGCTGAACTGACAGAGGCGATCTTCGAACATCTGGTCGAGCAATCCCAGCGTATCGACGCCTATCAGCGCCCCCTGCTCTGCCGCAAGGACCTGCCCTGTGAGATGGCAAAGCGCATGTATGCCTGGGTCGGCGCGGCGCTGCGCGAACATATTCTGGAAAACTTCGAGATCGACAGGGACGATCTTGATGATGCGCTGTCGGAAACCATGACCGACATGTTCGGGAATGTCGAATGCAACGAGGACTGCGCCTCGGAAAAACTGGTCAGGAAACTGGAACGCAAAGGCGGCCTTACCCCCAAATTCCTGTTGGAGACCCTGCGGCAGGGGGAAATTCATCTGTTCGAACACGCCTTTTCCCGCCTCTCCGGTCTGCGCATGGTTCTGACCCGCCGCATCCTTTACGAACCGGGAGGTGAGGGTCTGGGCATCGCCTGCCGAATCATGGGTCTGGATTATCAGGCCTTCGCCAGGATCGTCGAACTGACACGCAAGGCCCGCCCCGAAGCCAATGAAAAGCATCCGGTCAACTATCAGGAACTGCGCTCCTATTACGAAAACATCGATCTGGAGGAAGCCAAACGCATCCACCGCAAATGGCTGCGCAATCAGACCTATCTGTCAGCAATCAAGCAAATGGGGCTGGAAAGCTGATCCCCCGTTTGTTCTGCTCGAAAAAGCTTGCCATTACCCGCACAGCGCCTAATCTCATGACATGTACATAAACGCACGGGATGGGCGAACCATATCTGATCATGATTGATCCCTTCGGACGCAAGGTGAGTTATCTGCGCGTATCGGTCACCGACCGATGCGATTTCCGCTGCACCTATTGCATGGCGGAAAACATGACCTTTCTGCCGCGCAAGGACCTGCTCACGCTGGAGGAACTGGACCGCCTGTGCAGCGTGTTCATCGAAAAAGGCGTACGCAAGCTCCGCCTGACCGGCGGGGAACCGCTGGTGCGCAAGAACATTCTCTCCCTGATCCGCAATCTGGGCCGGCACCTGAAAAGCGGCGCCCTGGACGAGCTGACCCTGACCACCAATGGCAGCCAGCTGGGCCGCTTTGCCGGCGAGCTCGCCGATGCCGGGGTCAGACGGATCAATGTCTCGCTCGACACGCTCGACCCTGAAAAATTCCGTGCCATCACCCGCTGGGGGCGGTTCGATCAGGTCATGAAGGGGCTGGCCGCCGCACAAAAAGCCGGGCTTGCGGTCAAGATCAACATGGTGGCGCTGAAGGGGGTCAATGATGATGAACTCATCCCGATGCTGCGCTGGTGCGGCGATGAGGGCTTCGACCTGACCTATATCGAAACCATGCCCATGGGCGAAATCAACGACAGCCGCGGGGATCATTACCTGTCACTGAAAGACGTGCGCGAGCGCATCGAAGAGGTCTTCACGCTGGAGCAAAGCGATTACCGCACCGGCGGCCCGGCACGCTATTGCACCGTGCGCGAAACCGGACGGCGGGTCGGCTTCATCTCGCCGCTCAGCCATAATTTCTGCGAAAGCTGCAACCGCGTGCGCCTGACCTGCACCGGCACGCTCTATATGTGCCTGGGCCAGGAGGATGCGACCGATCTGCGCGCGCCCCTGCGGGCCAGCGAATCCAACGAACTGCTGCATCAGGCCATCGATGCGGCGATCGCCCGCAAGCCCAAGGGCCATGATTTCGCCGTTGAGCGGCTGAATGAAGCCGCCGTCGCCCGGCATATGAGCGTCACCGGCGGCTGATCCGGCCTTCCGCACCCGCGGCCGCCGGTCGGCTGCCGTGTCTGCGATCACTCGATCACATAGCGATGGGCGAAGCTGACCCCGTCACTGACCGTCAGCTGCCTGAAACCAAGCAGTTTCAGCAGATCGATGAAGGTGAACACATCATCCACCGCATATTCGCGGAAAAGCTGTGAGGCCCGCGCCCGCGCCGTCAGCAGCGCCAGCAGGGCCCTGGCCTGATACAGGGTGCTGAAGGCATTGTCGTTCAGGGCGACCAGGATCAGTTTTTCCGCCTTTTCCCCTTTGGCGAACAACACGTAGTTGGGCGGATAGGGCTGTGAAAGCTGCTCGCCGGTCAGGGCCGTGACAAAACCGATCCGCCGCCGCCGTCCCGCACCGTCGAGCGTTCTGGCGCGCGATTTGTAATATTCGACCGTCACATCTTCAGGGTAGTAATACCCGGCATGCCGTTCGCCGGCAGTGGCGCTCACCACCCCGCCCCCTGCCGCCAGCACCCAAAAGACGGCCAGAATGAACAGTATCGTCTTTGTCGTTTTCATCGGTGATGCTCTCCCATATGATGGCTCAGCATACGCGATTGCGCGGACAATCCATACCCGTTCGGAAAAACCGGAAAATCACGCAACAGTTCATGGCGGGGAGAAGTCTATGAACCCGGAAAAGATCGCCTTCGTCGCCGGACGCAGCGAGAAATCCCTGAAGGCCCTTGAAGAGGCCACGGCACGGTATGGCAATCTGCCGCCCGAGGAAGCCGATGTCATCGTCGCGCTTGGCGGCGACGGTTTCATGCATCAGGCCATGCACAGGCACAAGGATCTGGGCAAGCCGATTTACGGCATGAACCGGGGAACGGTGGGGTTTCTGTTGAACGATTACAATCTCGACAATCTGCCGCAACGTCTGGCCCGGGCGGTGCCGACCACGCTGCGCCCGCTGTGCATGACCAGCATTCAGGAATCGGGCTTTGAGACAACGGCGCTGGCAATCAATGAGGTTTCGCTGCTGCGCCAGACCCGGCAGATGGCAAAGATACGCATTTCCATCGACGGCAAGGTGCGGTTGGAGGAACTGGCCTGCGACGGCGTTCTGGTGGCCACACCAGCGGGCAGCACCGCCTACAACCTGTCGGCTCACGGGCCGATCCTGCCATTGAATGCCGGGGTTCTGGCCCTGACGCCGATCAGCGCCTTCCGCCCGCGACGCTGGCGCGGCGCCCTGCTGCCGCGCGATGCCGTCGTCCGCTTTGAAATTCTCGAAAACTACAAGCGCCCGGTCAGCGCCGTCGCCGATGCGACCGAAGTGCGCGATGTGGTCGATGTCACCGTGCGCGAGGCCGAGGATGTTTCCTTCACAATTCTGTACGACCCCGAACACAATCTGGAAGAACGAATCCTGCGTGAACAATTCCTCGACTGATGCCGGACAGCGACAAGACAACCTCCGCCGACAGCCTGCGGGCGGCCATCGCCTGGGCCAAGGCTTATCCCTTCAGCCAGCCCGATGGTTCCTTCATTATCGATGGCGCCGGGTTGCGCCCCCTGCCCCCAGGTCCCCTGTCCCCCGGCCTGCTGAAAGGGCGGGTGGCGGTGATTGCCAGCGGCTCCAACGCATCGCCCGAACGTCTGAGGCAGAAATTCAGTGTCGGGGAAGAGGCCATCATCGTCACCGGTGCCTGGCTCGACGATTATGCGATTGCCCATTCAGCCCATCTTTCATCCTACGCATCGGTCCCGGCGACACTGCACCATCTGCCGGGACAGCGCAGCCGCATCTTCATCAACTGGCTGACCCCGTCACAACTGAAGGCCATGCATGAAACCGAGGCTTTGGGCAGCCATTACGGCTTTTACCGGCTCGACGAGCTTGCCCTGAGCTGCGATCACGACAGCGGACTGCGCAGTGCCCATGTCTATTGGTCATTGCCCGGCACCCTGCACGCCGGCGGCCGCCCTGCCCTGGCGGGGGAATGGGATCAGCCGGCCCTGCTGGCACTAGCACAGCGCCTGCTGCTGCCTGATGCGACCACCACGCTTGATGCGTTCATTGCCTTGCTGCTGCGCGATCCGGCCCGCCGCCAGGCCCTTTCCCGCGCCTTGGGGAAGCACGGTGTCTTTGCACCGCCGCCCCGGGCCGAACGGCTGATCTGAGCGGTATGGATCAGACCGCCGGCAAACCGATCCGTCTGAGCGCACTGACGATCCTGCTCGGCACCGGCGGCGGGGCCCTGTTCC
>CAYXDL010000014.1:0-10021 GCA_964463775.1 uncultured Hyphomicrobiales bacterium | reverse complement strand
CTGTCGGCCACCACCATCGCCGCCCTGTCAGGGGTACGGCTGTACATTCCCTTCAATCTGCGCATGGCCATGGTCGCCGTGCTTGGTGTATTGCTCGGCAGTGCCTTCACGCCCGATATTGCCGGACAAATCGGCCGCTGGCTGCCCACGGCCCTGCTGCTGGGGATCTATATTCCCCTCTCGCTTGCCATCGTTTACGTCTATTTCCGCCGCCTGTGGGGATATGACGTGCCGACGGCCTATTTCTCCGCCTCTCCGGGCGGTCTGACCGCCATGATCCTGACCGGGGAAGCCATGGGCGGTGACGGGCGCAAGATCGCCTTGGTGCATGCCACACGCATTCTGATCGTCGTCCTGGTCATTCCCGTCTCATTCAGGATATGGGGGGGCTTCACCATCCAGCGTGCCGGTTTCTCCCTGGGCCATTACCCGCCCGTGGCGGATATTCTGATGCTGCTGGCGGCGATCCCCGCGGGCTGGTTCATGGCAAAACTGCTGCGTCTGCCGACCCCCGCGCTTCTGGGACCGCTGATCGTGTCTGTCGGCATCCATATCAGCGGCCTGACGGCGGCGCGCCCCCCCTTCGAGATCATCGCTATATCCCAGATCATCGTTGGCGCCGGGATCGGCACCCGTTTCAGCGGCTCCAGCCTGCGCCATGCCGGAAAAACCATTCTGGCGGCAGCCGGCTCCACCGTTCTCATGCTGGTGCTTGTGGTTCTGTTCGCCTTTCTGGCGACAGAGACCTTCGGTCTCGGAGCCCCGGGACTGATCCTCTCCCTCGCCCCTGGCGGGCTGACGGAGATGAGCCTGATCGCCCTGGCCATGGGCATCGATACCGCCATGGTTTCAACCATGCACATCCTGCGCATTTTCACGGTATTGTTCGGCGCGCCGGTGGTGTTTCAGGCGCTGCGGCTGAAGGACAGGCGTTCAAGGCGCGGGTAATAAAGGCCCAGCGCCAGGGCGCGGACAAGAAAAAACACCATCAGCGCGCCCCACAGGCCGTGATTGCCGTAAAGGCTCTGCCACCATATGGCAAGCGCCAGATAAAGGGCGGTTGAGACAAGCATCGCATTGCGCATTTCCGCCGTTCGCGCCGCTCCGATGAATATACCGTCGAGATGAAAACACCAGAAGGACAACAGCGGCGCCAGCACCACCCAGGGCAGATAGGTCGCCGCCGTCTGACGCACCGGCGCCATTGCCGTCAGCAAGGCGATGATTTCCTTCCCCCACAAGGCATAGACCAGCATATAGAGCAGCGATAATGCCAGCCCCATCACCCCGGCCCGCAGCACCGCCCGGCGCAGCAGGAACTTATCGCCGCGGCCGATGGCCTCGCCGACCAGGGCTTCGGCGGCATTGGCAAAACCATCCAGACCGTAGGAGAGAAAGCCCAGAAAATTCATCAGCACCGCATTGGCGGCCAGCACCACATCGCCCTGACGCGCACCGGCCGATGTGAAATAGGAAAAGGAGAAGATCAGCAGCAGGGTGCGGATGAGGATGTTGACATTCACCACCAGCAGGTGACGGAAGGCCGCCGGCGACCAGAAGCCCCGAAGATCGGCAAGCATAACCCCGATCCGCGTACCATGGCGCAGCGCCAGGGGAAGGGAGAGAAAAACCACCGATATTTCGGCGATGGCGGTTGCCAGCGCCACCCCCTCCACCCCCATGCCGAGCTGCAATACCAGAAAAAGATCGAGCAGGATGTTCAGCCCGTTCATCCAAAGCTGCGTGATCAGCAGCGCCCGGGTGTTCTGCGTGCCGATGAACCAGCCCATAAAGGCGTAATTGGCCATAACGAAAGGCGCCGACCAGATGCGGATGGTGAAATAATCCGCCGCCAGGCGGCTGACGGCCTCGCTGCCGCCGACCAAGGGTATGGCAAGGTGTTGCAGGGGGATCTGCAGCACGATCAGCACCAGTCCGATAACGCCGCCAAGGGCCAGGGCCCGCAGCAGGATCAGCCCGGTTTCCTGCCGCCGGCCACCGCCATGGGCCTGCGCGGCAAGCCCGGTGGTACCCATGCGCAAAAAGCCGAAGCCCCAGTACAGAAAGCTGAAGATCAGGGCCCCGACGGCAACGCCGCCGATCTTGCTCGGCGCATCCAGATGCCCGACCACGGCCGTATCCACCGCGCCCAGCAGCGGGATCGACAGGTTGGACAGGATGACCGGCAGTGCCAGATGCAAAATCCGGCCATATGCCGGTTCCCCGTTTGCCATCAGCCGATCATGTCCCGCAGCCGGTACCAGGCGGCGACCGCGGGCAGATACCACGGATCACCATGATAGAAGGGAATGCGCCGCAGGGGCAGACGATCGAAGGCGGTTTTGCCCTCCTCCTCCCGTCCGAGGATCTTGAGTGCCAGCTTATGCCCCAGCCATGGCGCCATCGCCACGCCGGATCCTGTATAGGCCATGGCATGCCACACGCCGTGCAGCCGGCCGATATGGGGCATGCCGTCCATGGCATAGGCGACATAGCCGCCCCAGACATAATCGATGGCCACATCATCCAGATCAGGGAAAATCTCGGTCATTGCCTGGCGCAGCACCCGTGCCGATGTGCTCAGATCGTCTTCGAAGGCCCGGGTTCGCCCGCCCAGAATCAGGCGCGTCCCGTCAGGGGAAATGCGGAAATAACGCAGCATCGCCCGGCTGTCGGCCATCATGCGCCCGCCCGGCATCAGCGCCTGCAGACGTTCCGGTTCCATTGGCTCTGTGGCAATGATGAAGCTTTTGATCGGGATGATCCGTTGTGAGAAATCAGGCAGATGGCGGACCCCGTATCCGTTCGTCGCCATAACCAGCTCGCGGCAGCGGATTTCCCCGCGTGAGGTCTGCAGCACCATACCGCCTTTACCGTCACGCTTCCAGCCGGTCAGTCTGGTGCGGGAAAAAGCTTTTGTCCCGGCCTTCAGGGCTGCAGAAAACAGCCCCTGATGGAAACGCCCCGGATGCAGGCCGCCGGTATCATGATGCACCCAGCCCCCGTGATAGAGAGGCGAGAGCAGATATTCATCCATCTTCGATGGCGGCACCATTTCGGCATTGATGCCAAAGTGCTTCTTCAGCTCTTCCAGCGCCCTGGCCTGGGCTTCGTAATGCGCAGGTTTATAAGCGGGATAGAAGCGCCCCATACGGCGGAAACCGCAGTCGATGCCCAAACGGCCCACCAGATCTTCCACATAATCGACCGAAGCACGTGCTTCCGCGAGCAGGTCATGCGCGCCCCCCTCGCCGAAGCGGCGGGAAAGATCGCCGAAGCTGCCCTTGAGGCGGTCGCCGACCATGCCGGCATTGCGCGTGCTGGCGCCATGACCGAAGGTCTCCGCCTCGATCAGGCAGACATTCCGCCCGGCCTCACTCAGGGTCAGGGCGGCGGAAAGACCGGTGAAGCCGCTGCCGCAGACAACGATATCGGCCTTTTCGGGCAAGGGGGCACTGTCGCAGGCATAATCCTCTTCAGGCAGCCGCCAGTATGAACGATATCTCAGCCGGTCGTAATGCATGCGTTCCCAACCATCGCGAAGGCGTCCGGACTGCCCGGACAACGGGGGCAGGATGGCGCATGCGGGCAAGCCGTGCAAGGGGCACGGGCGCCGTTGCTCCCTGCCCGTTTCAGGACGGTCAGGGAGACAGAGGCAGAGAGACGGCCATCAGCATGTTAACCCGGCCCTGCTCATCGAAAAGGGGCAGCAGCAGGCGCTGATAGCGGCGACGCCTCATTTCCCGGATGCCGGTGATTTCATAAAGGCTGGGTTCGCCGCTGGCAACAACCTCCTCGTAATGACGGCGCACCATCTCGCGGTACAGGGGGGCCGTCAGATCCTCCAGCCCCTTGCCGGTCAGATCCCGCCCGAAACGCTGGCTGATATCGCTGCCGAACAGGCGGAAGCGAAAACGCGGTGCCGTTTCATGCACTTCGATCAGCAGGATCTTGCCCAGAAAGCCGGTCAGTTTTTCAGGCGGAAAATCCGCCCGTGCGGGCAGGCGGCCACGATTGCGGATATCGCGCCACATGCGCAGTACGGGTGCAAAGGGCGTGTCCATTCCCTCTGTCAGTGGAATGGCATGATCCTCACGCTGCTCGGCATCTTCCAGATACCAGTTTTCCATAGGAACGCCTCTGCCCGTTCAGTTGCCCTTCGCTTTTCCCGCTTTGCGGCAAATGGGAACTGCGGTATGCAGAATCAACTCTAAAGCATTTTCCACCCTGAAGCGATTTTTAAGCCGCAACCGCCTGTCCGGTGATAATCGGCAGGAAGCGGTTACGGCCCGGTTCTGTTCAATTCCTCACGCTCGTGCATCTGCGGGGCGGAGCTATCGGAAATGCGCTGCATTTGCCCCGTTTTCCGACCTCACAAGCCGAAAAATGTCGGGTTTTTTTACACTTCGACAGAGCGCATTCATGAACCCGGACCGGAAAATATCGTGAGTTACTGTTTTTTCATGCTTTTTTTCTCTGGCCTGAATTTTGCTTGTGCGAATGCCAAGGCGCGAATCAACCACTGAGCCATTACAGAAAGGTGAACCCTCATTTCTGCCCGTCATGTTTTAATCCGCATCCCAATAATCCTTGAGGAGAATGGAAAAATGTATGACGAAATGACCGATCCATGCGTACGAACAGGCATGGCGTACAGACAGCGCCCCGTCGCACGCATTCTGGCGGTATCCGGCCTGCATTGGCTGTTGATCGCCATGGTCGTGCTGCTGGCTGTCTCCCAATATGCGAATGCCGGTGTCCTGCGCATCACAGCCACCTCTCCCTATAGTTTCCCCTTCGGACCGGACGAAAACTTCATCGTCTTCGACGATCCCTGGTTTGACAGCGCGCCGGTGGGAAGCATTCGTGAATTTACCCTCGCGGATGTCGACGATTTCCGGTTTTCGGTGCCTCCGTTCATATACGATCCCGGAACAGTCGACCCCAACATTTCGGATTTTAACATTACTCTTCTAAAATCAGGGACAGGTCAGTTCGAAAACTTCTACGATACCTACATACTGCTCTCTCGTTTTTCTATCATCAACGGCGGTATCGGTGGATGCTTCTTCCTTACCGAGGAATGTATAAAATTGACTTTATATCAGTCTTCTTTCCCTAGCGATGGAATAATTACGGAAGCAAGTGCTTTTCATGGTAGTGTCGGCTTATACAATGTCACCTGGAACGCGAGTTTCACACCGGGTTCCTTGCCACCGACGAATGTCGCTGAGCCCCCGGCCCTGTTGCTGCTTTCCCTGGGGCTTGCCGGCCTGGGCTTCCTTTGTGCCGGCACGCGCAGGGCAGAAAACTCTGCACACAAGAACGAATGGAGGCATGCATAGATATCCGGTCCCGATCGCTTGCCGCACATCGGCTCTTCACCAACCGCACCCACCAGCAGGCAATGGCGGAAAAGAGGGGCGGTCGCATGACGGATAACGAATAGGGCATCGGGCTCATGCAGCAATCACCCTGTTGCCAGGGGGCGGGCGAACCGCCGTGCCGGCCTGCCGGCCGCGAATCCCCCCCCCCGGCAAAGTGGTTGCTGAGCGGACGCCCCCGCCATCCCCGGACTGATCACCATCCGCCACGGGAAAACTGCCGGAAAATATCTTGCCGCCTCCCTTCATCCCCCGCATCGTGCTTTGGGCAAGGCATCATGAGCCCGCTTTCCGGATCGATGCCGCGCCTGCACGATGAATCGAGGGAAAGAAGCCACGGATGCCGATTGATGTTTTTCTTGCCGTCCTCGCCGCGGCCCTGATGCATGCCGGATGGAACGCCATCATCAAGGTCCGGCTGGATCGTCTGTCCGCCGTGACGATGATGAGCTTTCTCATGGGGCTGATCGCCGCGCTCGCCATTCCCTTCACGGATCCGCCGGGGGCGGCAAGCTGGACATGGATCCTGACCGGCAGCGCCCTGCATACAGGCTACAAGCTGTTTCTCGTCCGCGCCTATGCGGCAGGGGATCTGGTGCAGATATATCCGCTGGCCCGCGGTGCAGCACCGCTGATCACGGCCGTGGCCGGTCTGTTTCTGCTTGGTGAAAGCCTGAGCATGACGGCGATGACCTCCATCGCCGTTCTCAGCGCCGGCATTGCCCTGATGGCGTTTCGCGGCGGTGGATCACTCAGCCGCCTTACCGGCAGCGCCGTATTCTATGCCCTGGCCACATCGGCCTTCATCGCCGGTTACAGCCTGAATGACGGCATCGGTGCCAGAACGGCTTCCTCTCCCCTCAGCTACGGGGCCTGGCTGATGGCGATTGACGGCTTTGCCATGGCCGTCATCGCGCTGCCCTTTCTGCCGCGCGGCGCCATCGGCGCCATGCGCCATGAATGGCGCGGGGGGCTGGCCGCCGCCCTTCTCTCGCTCGGCGCTTATGCCATTGTGCTCTGGGCCATGACCCGCGCCCCCATCGCCGCCGTCGCGGCACTGCGCGAAAGCAGCATCCTGTTCGCCCTGCTGATTTCCGCCACCGTACTGAAAGAGCGGCTGACAGCCTGGCGTGTTCTCGCCGCCATGCTGATTCTGGCCGGCGTCGCCGGGCTGCGGCTGGGATAGGGCGGGATAGAGCGGTGGCGGAACTGTCAGCTTTCTGTCAGCCAGCTTCCTCAACCTGATCTTCCGGGGATCGCTTGTGATCGGGCTATTCGCCCCCCGGAGCGAAACGCCGTCTTTTCCGGGGGAGAGGGAAAAACTGCGCCAGGCCGATGATAATGTGTCTCTCTTCATCATCGGAAAAAGCAAGAATGAAAGAACCATCATGGTGCGGACGGCGGGACTCGAACCCGCACAGGCATATGCCCGAGAGATTTTAAGTCTCTTGTGTCTACCAATTCCACCACGTCCGCCGCGCCGGGCGCGCGCCGGACACAGGGCCCGGCACCGGCGTTGTATGTAATCGGAAAAGAAGTATCTGTCGAGATCAACCTCGCGACGCGGAAACCGCATCACACAAGGCGGGATGAATCCCTGCCCCTTCCTGCGGATGCGGATGGCATGAAATCAGGCCGAACGGCGGTTCAGCGTCTCGACGGCCTCCTCGGCATCAAGGTGGCGCAGCAGAGTATTGGCAAACTCCAGCCCCTTGCCGGTCAGGCGGAAGATGTAGCGCCGGGGTTCGCGCGGATCAGGCTCCACGCAGATAAGCCCAAGCCCCGGCTCGCCGTCCGGCCCGCCCTCGCCAAGAAACTGGCGGTAGCGGATCGCCGTGGTACGCAGAATGCCGATGGGCAGGCGCAGTTCCTTCTCCGTCGCGCCGCCGCGGGCGTGACGGGCTGCAATATTGAGAAAAAACCGCATGATCTGGATATTGAAACGATCGCTCTGCTGATGGAACTCGGCAATAATGCGATCCAGCTTCAGCGCATTGTCCGGCAGATCGGAAATATCGTGCAATGCTCGCGCCCCCTGCTTGACGTTTTCATCCGTGAAAAGGCAGTGGCACATATCCCGGCATGAATATACGCATACCCTGATTACGCTCTGCTGCCACCTCTACCGGGCCATTCGTTCCCATCCACCTCTTCCCGGTCGTTATGCCCGGTGGTCATACCTGGCCGTCATTCCGGCCTTTCTTCCGAAGGTTCCTTCGCCCCCCGGACGCAACACCCGAAAGGATCAGGGGAACACCCGCCCGCCCCATACCAGCCGCCAAGCCGGTGAAAAGGGCAGCCACAGCATGCCACATAATATATCTTTTGGCAAATATCTTATGGGGCGGCAACGCCTGGAGGAGCGCGATCAGGCCGAGGGACGCGTCGTTCCGATCCACATATCGGTGCGGCCGATTACCCTCACGGGCTGACGGACGCTCCGGAAGGAACGACTGAAAACAAAGGCAGTAACCAGCAGCAATGACCAGACCGTAGCATCGCCGAGTTCAAGACGGAACAGCCCGGGCGCCGCCAGGGCCAGGTAGGAGAACATCACCCCCTGCATCAGCATTGCCGCCACCACCCAGCAGCGGCGGCCGAGAATGATGCCAAAGCAAGCCGCGATCTGAGCAAGCAACAGAACGGACAGGGAATAGTCGGCACCGGAAAAAAGCATGACCGCATCGCTGACGGCAAGACCGCCGCCAATGGCAGCAAGAACAAGGACCCGCGATGTATTTCCGATCAACATATCTGCGCTTTGCCTGCCTAGGATAATTCGGCGTATCATGCACAATACCCGCACCAGGGTATATAAAACGTAAACAAACAGAAAAATATTTTTTCCCGTTCAAGTCATCATCAATCACGCGATTTCGACCGGGAAGAAAAAGCCATTTCCTTTACCTCGCTCTCCGCCGCAGCCAGATGAACGCCATTCACTGAGCGCAGAACAATATTGGTCCCGTAACGGCCTTTTTGGTAGTAAGGGTAGCTGCCGATTTCGACATCGGGGTACTTCTTCTGTATCGCCTCCAGCCTGTCGGCGATATCGCCTTCTGCCAGAGCCACCGGTACCGTTGCCGAGAGCATTCTGGCCCCTCCGTCCAGCTCATGGCGAACCGAGCCGAACATCGCCTGCATCACTGCCGGTATTCCGGCAAAACAGTAGACATTCTCCATGCGGAAGCCCGGCGCCTTGCTGACAGGGTTTTCCACCAGCACCGCGCCGACAGGCGTGCGGGCCATGCGCTGGCGGGCCTCGTTGAATTCGCCCTTTCTGTAATAGGCCTCCAGAATCGCCATGGCTTCGGGGTGATGATGCAGCGCCACGTCAAAGGCCCGGGCGACGGCCTCCGCCGTAATGTCGTCATGGGTGGGCCCTATGCCACCCGTGGTGAAGACATAAGCATAGCGGTGGCGCAGCTCATTGACCGCTTCGATGATGTCCTCATGGCGGTCCGGAACGATGCGCACCTGCGCCAGCATGACGCCAATATCAGCAAGAGCCCCGCCCAGAAAGGCAATGTTCCTGTCCTGGGTGCGCCCGGAAAGAATCTCGTTGCCGATCACCACCAGCGCCGCTTCGACCTTTTCACGTTCCGCCATTCGCCTGTCCGTCATTACCGCTGTCTTTTCATGTCCGGCCATACGTCCGACTATACGCTTTGGAGGATATTTGCGAAAGGATTGCATCTTCAGATCACCGGCTGTAGCCTGCGCCAATGCATTTCGACCAGCCGCTGACACAAGGGCGCCTGCTCAGGCGCTACAAACGTTTTCTTGCCGACATCCTGCTGGATGACGGGCGCGAGGTCATTGCCCATTGCGCCAATCCGGGCTCGATGATGGGCCTGGATACACCAGGAAACCGGGTGTGGTTATCCGCAAACAGCAACCCCCGGGCCAAGCTGGACTGGCGATGGGAATTGCTGGAAGCCGGCGGGGCGATGATCGGCATCAACACCCAGCACCCCAACCGGATCGTACAGGAGGCCATCGAAGCCGGACATGTTCCGGAACTGCGGGGATATGAGACCCTGCGGCGTGAAGTCCGTTATGGCGCCAATTCGCGCATCGACATTCTTCTGCAGGGAAGCGGCCGGGCGGACTGCTATGTCGAGGTCAAGAACGTTCATCTGATGCGCAGCCCCGCCTTGGCGGAATTTCCCGATGCGCGTACGCAACGCGGGCAAAAACATCTGCGGGAACTGCAAAACATGGTGCGGGAGGGCAAGCGCGCCGTTATGTTCTATCTTGTCCAGCGGGACGACTGCGCCAATTTTGCCCTGGCCGGGGATATCGATCCGGATTATGCCGCCGCCTTCCGGGAGGCAACGGCAGCGGGTGTCGAGGCCGTTTGCTATGATTGCGCGATTTCACCACGGGAAATCATCCTGCGACGGCGTCTGGACATAAGGAGCTGAGGCGGCAGCGCTTCGGGCAGCAGTAATTTCAGAGACCGGGACGGGTTATGGAGCAGCACGACGACTACACCATGAAGGGCCAGATCAAGATTCACAGGGACGAGGATTTCGAAGGCATGCGCAGGGCCGGAAAGCTGGCGGCGGAAACCCTCGACTTCATTACGCCTCATGTGCAGCCCGGCATCACCACGGATGAGCTGGACAGGCTGT
>CAYXDL010000013.1:0-15067 GCA_964463775.1 uncultured Hyphomicrobiales bacterium | reverse complement strand
CCTGTTCCTCCGGATGTGGTTGCCGTATGGCGGTATCGGTTGTGATGTTAGCTTTCATCCGGCTCGCTTCAGAACGGTGACGGGCTGTTTTCCTCTTGCTCGGGCCGAAGATGACAACGCCATCCCTGCCGTTACGGGAGGAGTGTAGGGCGAGGGCGTAAAGAAGCTCTTAACCGCATCGCTCAAACCGCATTTTTCTATTTATTTGGTTGTAGCGCGGAATACGCCATCCCAGTTTTCCGGGGGTGGCGTAACGGTGAAATGATCCAGCCTGTCCGCATACAGATCCCAGAGAACATGCAGATCCGGTGCCTGTGCACGGCATTGTTCCAGAATGTCGCGCGCCTGCTGCCATTGCTGGCTGCGATAGGCTCTGAGCAGTTCGTCCATATGTTCCTTCAGGCCTCTGTAGGCTGGTTCGGAAGCGGTTTCCCGCCCGCCGAGCAGGGTATAGATGCGCACCGCCTCGCTTTTTCCCTTCACGGCGATCAGGTCCAGCTCCAGCGTGGCGTATTCCGGCAGGTGGCTGGCGGTTTCCTCTCCCAGAACCACGGTGACGCCGTAGGTTTTGGACTGCCCCTCCAGCCGGGAGGCCAGATTGACGGCATCGCCGAGAACGGAATAATCGAAACGCTGCTGCGAGCCCATATTGCCGACAACGCAGTCGCCGCTGTTGATCCCGATCCCGATATTGATCGGCAGGAAGGGGCGGCCTTCGGCCTCGGCCTCGCGTTTGAGGGCGGCATTCAGTTCGGCCAGTTCGCTCTGCATCAGCATGGCGGCGCGGACCGCGTTCCGGTAATGCTCCGGATCGTCGAGCGGGGCGTTCCAGAAGGCCATGATGCAATCGCCCATATATTTGTCGATCGTGCCCTTGTTGGCCATGATGATATCGGTCATGGGGGTGAGGAAGCGGTTGATCAGCACGGTCAGCCCCTGCGGATCGTCCTTGTATTGTTCGGATATCGGGGTGAAGCCGCGGATGTCGCAGAACAGGAAGGTCATTTTCCGCGTTTCCCCGCCCAGTGTCAGTTTTTCCGGATTATCGGCCAGTTGTTCCACCAAAGCCGGAGACAGGTACTGGCTGAAGGCGGAGCGTACCTGCTTGCGTTCCGATTCGGTCTGAACGTAATTGATCAGCGAGCCGGCAAGATAGATGGCGAAAACGGCGCCCGACGGGCCGACGGGATCGAAGAGAAATTGCAGTTGGCTGTATGCCAGCCAGGAGGCGGTAACGGCGATGGCAATGGCGATGGCGGCGATCAGGGCGCAGGCAAGTGCGCCAAGGCGGCGAATAAGCAGAATGACGATCACGCCAATGACGATCAGAAACAGCCGTTCCACGGCGGGGGCCCAGTCAGGCCGCTGCAGATAACTGCCCAGCAGGATCTGTTCCAGAATGTTGGCGTGAACCTCCACCCCCGGGGTGAAGGGGTTCAGCGGGGTGGCACGCAGATCCTTCAGCCCCTCGGCGCTGGTGCCGACCAGCAGGATCCGTCCTTCCAGTTCCTCGGGCGCGATATTGCCGGTGATGATTTTCCAGGCCGGGATCACGCGTTTCGGTGTCGATGGCGCATAATGCAGCCAGAAACGCGTATAGGGATCGACGGGGATTTCGAAACGGCCGATCTTCACATGGTTGAAGCCGGTTTCGGTGCCGAAGCTCTTTTCATCATAGGCGCCGGCGGCTTTGAGGATATAGGTGCTGGCCCCCTGGGCGACACGAAGGGTTTCCGCTGAAAGGGAGGGGAAGATTTCCCTGCCCGAGCGAAAGAACATCGGTGCGCGGCGGATGACATTGTCGACCTCATCCTTGGTATCCAGATTGAAACTGCCAAGGCCGGCGGCGGCCTCCTCGATCTCGGGGATGTTACGGATGGCACCCTTGTAGTTGGTCAGAAAGGTCAGGGGATCCATTCCGGCCCCGCCGGTGATGGCAAAGCCCCATTTCGGCTTTGGCAGATTGCCTTCCAGATCATTGGTCATGGCCATGCCGACGACGACATTGGTCTGGGCCATGATGTCGGCGAATTCCTTGTCATGATCGGGCAGGGTATCGATCACACCCTTGATCTTGTTCAGGGCATCGGTCTGCGGCCAGTAGGTGGAAACCTGTTTCGGTGATGTCCGGTCCGGCGCATCGAAGACGATATCGAAGCTGACTACGGCCGCCCCTTTGGTGAAAGCGTGATAAAGCAATGCCTGGAAATAGGTGCGTGGCCATGGCCATTGACCCAGTTTTTTCAGACTCTCGTTATCGATGTCGATAATCCGTACCGCCGTATCTTCATACGGTCTTGGTGACAGGCGCTGATAGGTATCGAAAACCTGGTTCTGAAAGAATTCGACAAAACGCGGCTGCAGCACCGGTACGGCCAGAGCCACCGCCAGCATGGCGAAGGGAATGAGCAGGTAGAGCCATTTTCGCAGCGTTCGCATGGGCCGATGCTACGCAGCAGTGCACCCGCATGGCAAGAGGCAGTGTGTGGAAATCCGGGCATGGCGGGCAATAAAAAACATTTGAATTATTTTTTGATTTTATGAAACAAATGTGTTTTTCTGGGCAGGTATCGCCAACGGGGTGAAAGACTGATGAATGCTTTTTCCGATCTGGAAAGGGAATTGCAGCGGCGCTACCCGGCGCTGAGCCCACGCCTGAAGACAGCGGCGCGTTATGCGCTCGACATGCCCGATGATATCGCCTTGCTGCCGCTGCGCCGGGTGGCCGCGCGCGCCGGTGTGGCGCCGGCAACCCTTGTGCGACTGGCCCGGGCGCTGGATTTTCCCAGTTACAGTGCCTTCCGCAATGTTTTTGCCCAGCGCCTGCGTGGTGGTCCCGGGCGTTATGGCGGCAGTGCGCGGGCTTTGCAGGCCAGGGAAACGATGCAGGCGGGCAATGGGGCGGATATGTCTGTGCCCGGCGGTGTGCTCGATGAATTGTTCGCCATGGACAAGGGCAATCTCGACCGGACACTGGCGGAAAATCCGCCAATGCTGTTCAGTGCCGCCGCCCGGCGTCTGATGGCCGCGCGGCGGGTCTATGTGGTGGGGCGGAGAAAATGTTTTCCCGTTGCCTCCTATTTTCATTATGCGGCACGCATGTGTCGCGGGGATGTATTTCTCGCACAGGGAATCGGCGGCATGGTCATGGACGATCTGGTCGAGATCGGCACCGGCGATGTGTTGCTGGCTGTCGGTTTCGAACCCTACACCCGGGAAACGGTCATGGCGGTGCAGTATGCGCGTGTGCGCGGGGCCGGGCTAGTGGTGATCACCGACAGTCCGGTATCGCCGCTGGCAGCGGAAGGGGGGGATGTGTTCACCGTTGCCAATGCCAGCCCCTCCTTCTTCCGTTCCATCACCGGCGCCATGGCCATTGCCCAGGCGCTTGTGGCGCTGATGGTGGCACGGGGGGGCAATGACGTGGTGGCCCGTATCGAGCAGATGGAAAAGAACCTCGACGGTTTCGAGGCCTATTGGATGGAGAAATCTTGAAATGACCCATGTGTTTCACCGTCATTGCGGGCGGGTGCCGCCGGTTGCCGTGCGCGGAGAGGGCGCCTATGTCATCGACAGTGAGGGCAGGCGCTACTTCGATGCCTCGGGCGGGGCGGCGGTATCCTGTCTCGGGCACAGTGATGAGGATGTGCGCGCGGCTATCTGCAGACAGGTCGGTGATCTCGCCTATGCCCATTCCGGTTTTTTCACCACTGCGCCCACCGAGGAACTGGCCACATTTCTTGCTGCCCGTGCACCGGGGGATATCTCCTATTTCTATTTTCTCTCCGGCGGTTCCGAAGCGGTCGAGGCCGCGCTGAAACTGGCGCGTCAGTATTTTCTTGAACGCGGCGAGACCCGGCGTCACCGCTTCATTGCGCGCCGTCAAAGCTATCACGGCAATACACTCGGCGCCCTGGCGGTGGGGGGAAACATGTGGCGGCGTGAGCCCTTCGCCCCGCTGATGATTGAAACGCATCATATCGATCCCTGCTATGAGTACCGCCTGCGCCGCGATGATGAAACGGCCGAGGCATACGGCCATCGCGCTGCCGAACTGCTGCGCGGGAAGATCGAGCGCCTGGGTCCGGAAACGGTCTGTGCCTTTATTGCCGAACCGGTGGTGGGGGCAACCGCCGGGGCCGTCACGGCGGCACCGGGATATTTCCGGCATGTCAGGGACATCTGCGATGAATACGGGATATTGCTGATTCTGGACGAGGTCATGTGCGGCATGGGGCGCACCGGTACCCTGTTCGCCTGTGAGCAGGAGGGAATCGCCCCCGATATCGTGACCATTGCCAAGGGGCTGGGCGCGGGCTACCAGCCGATCGGAGCCATGGGGGTGTCGAAACGGATTTACGATACCATCCGCGATGGCAGCGGTTTCTTTCAGCACGGGCATACCTATATGGGGCATGCCACGGCCAGTGCCGCCGCGCTTGCCGTGTTGCGCAAGATCGAAAAGGCGGACCTTCTGAGCAACGTCCGCCGCCGCGGCGAACAGTTGATGGAGGCCCTGCGGGGGCGTTTGTGCCGGCATCCGGCCGTCGGGGATATCCGGGGGCGGGGGTTATTCGTCGGCATCGAACTGGTGGCGGACCGGCAAAGCAAGGAACCTTTTGCCCCGGAGCTGAAACTGCATGCGAAAATCAAGCAGGCGGCAATGCGTGAAGGGCTGATGCTTTATCCCATGGGCGGCACCATCGATGGCCGGAAGGGCGATCACATATTGCTGGCGCCGCCCTTCATTATCACCGGGGAAGAGGTGGAGATGATTACCGCCAAGGTGGCCGCGGCCATCGATGCCGCTCTGGCGGCCTGCGGGCAGGGGGACGCGTGATGAATGTTTCCGCAGCGGACCGGGATCCGGTCATGATCATGGTGGCGCCCAACGGTGCCCGGCGAAACAAGGCCGATCATCCGGCCCTGCCGATGACACCGGCGGAACTGGCCCAATGCGCTGACGACTGCCGGCGGGCAGGTGCCGGAGCCATCCATCTGCATGTGCGCGACGATGAGGGCCGCCACAGTCTGGATGCGGATCGTTATCGCCAGGCGATTGCTGCCATCCGGGATCGTGTCGGCGATGATATGCTCATACAGGTAACGACCGAGGCCGTGGGCCGCTACCGGCCCGACGAGCAAATGGCGCTGCTGCGCGAATTGCGCCCGCAGGCGGCATCCCTGGCGATCAGGGAGGTGCTGCCGCAGGGGGCTTCTGCCCGTGAGGTCGGGGAAGTGGCGGCATTTCTGCATGAAATGCACGATGCGGGGGTGCTGATACAGTATATTCTTTATGATGGCGATGATCTGCGCCGCCTTGCCGTGCTGCACGGGGAAGGGCGGATCCCCCAGCGGTGGCCCTGGATGCTGTTCGTGCTGGGCCGTTATGCGCAGGACCGGCAGTCCGCGCCCGGGGATCTGATGCCTTTTCTGCGTGAACTGGAAAAGACGGGACTGCGGGATGCACCCTGGAGCGTTTGCGCCTTCGGCGTCAATGAATTTATCTGCGCGGTGAATGCCGTCGCGCTCGGCGGCGGGGTGCGGGTCGGCTTTGAAAACAATCTGTTGTTGGCCGACGGGACCGGGGCACCCGATAATGCCGCGAATGTGGCGCAGGTTGCGGCGGCAGTCAGGAAAATGGGGCGGCAGACCGCTTCGGCCGGCCAAATTCTTGAGAGGCTATCTCAGCTGGCATGAGCAGGCCGCATGCCGGTGCGGACGCCCCGCGGCCCGTCGAATGATGATGCCCTGACCGGGCCGCAGAAACCGGCCGGAAGAGCCCTGAGAAAAAGGCCCCGGCGATATGCGCCAGGGCCTTCATGCACTGCCTTTCGGGACATGTGTTATTTCAGGGATTTCAGATAGGCGATGAGGTTCTTGCGGTCTTTTTCCTTGCGCAGGCCGCCGAAGGACATTTTCGTCTTCTTGATGAATTTTTTCGGCTTCTTCAGGAATTTGTCGAGGTTTTCCTCGGTCCAGACCAGGCCGTCGGCACTGGCGGCCTTCATGGCCTTGGAATATTTGAAGCCCTCAACGGTTCCTGCCTTGCGCCCGACAATACCATAGAGATTGGGGCCGACCTTGTTCTTGCCGCTGGCATCGGCATAGTGGCAAGCCTTGCACTTCTTGAACACCTTGGCGCCCTTGGCCGGATCCCCGTCGCTGCTGGCGGCGGCCTGTCCGGCGGCGGCAGAGATTGCCAGGGCGATGCCCATTGCTAAGACTTTTGCGAATTTCATGTCCTTGTCTCCTGATCTAGACGCTTGAACCATCCGCGCCACGATATGGCGTGGCGCCCGTAATCGATACCGGCCATACAACCCGATGCCTGCACCAAGAATATGGACAGAACATGGCAGTCAATGGCCCTGACCCGCCACTGTCCGCGCAGGCGGGCGGCCCTCCCCGCCTTTCATCATATACACAAGCATGCTCGGCCAATCAAAGGCAAGTTTTTCACCAAAAGGAAAACGGATCGCGACGGGTGTTTTTTTCTGACGGGAATTTTCACCCCGGGTTGCATTTGTTCACGGAGTATTAACCAACAGCCGTGAAAATCATGTCATGCTCATTGCCGTCGGCCGGCCGGCGGGCGATGAATCCGATCCCTTGCTTTGCGGCGGAAAGGTGGAAGACGTGAAGAAACTGACAAAAGCCGATATCGCGGATCTGCTGAAAAACCCTGAGGAAAACGGACGTGCCGAAGCCGCGGGCAAGGTTGCGGAGGTTTTCAATGTCGGACAGCTGAGCGATGCGGAGCGTGAAATCGCCCTCGATATCTTCCGGATCATGCTGGAGGATGCGGCTGTCAGAGTACGTCAGGCCCTGTCGGAAAATCTCAAGCTCAACCCCGATGTGCCCGCCGATGTGGCGAAGACCCTGGCCTCCGATGTCGCCGAGGTGGCGGCGCCGATGCTGGAATATTCGGAAGTGCTGAGCGATGAGGATCTGATCGAGATCATCGGCAGCCGTCCGACCGAGCACATGCAGGCGATTGCCCGGCGTTCCCGTGTTTCCGAATCCGTTTCCGATGCGCTGGTCGACAAGGGCGATGAGGACGTCGTCGCCACGCTGATGAGCAATGAAGGGGCAGAGATCGCCGAGAACACCTATCAGAAGGCACTGGACAATTTCGGTGAGAGCGAAAAGGTCAACAGCGCCATGGCCCATCGCAGTGAATTGCCCTTGTCCGTGTCCGAACGGCTGGTGACTCTGGTTTCCGATGCGCTGAAGGAACATCTGGTCACCCATCATGCCTTGTCTCCGGATATGGCGATGGATCTGGTAATGGAAAGCCGTGAGAAGGCCATTCTGGGTCTGGTCGATGATGACACCAATATCAAGGATACCTTTGAGCTGGTTGCCCAGCTTCATGAGAACGGTCGTCTGACCGATACGCTGATCGTGCGTTCGATCTGCCTGGGCGATATCGACTTCTTTGAGGTGGCGATGGCCATTCGTGCCGGTGTGCCGGTACCCAATGCCCATATCCTGATCCATGATGGCGGGGGCGAAGGGCTGAAACGCCTGTACCGGAAATGCGGCATCGATGAAAAATACTTCCCGCTGGTCCATGCCGCGGTGCAGATTTCCGATGAAATGGAACTGGATGGCGGTGAACGCGACCGCGAACGTTTCCGCAACCGCATGATCACCCGGGTACTGACCCGGTTCGAGAATGAATTCGACGATGAGAATTTCGAATATCTGGCCAACAAGATGATCGGAATTCCCCTTGGCGCCGCCATGCCCGCCACTGCGGAGGCCTACTCGGTCTCCTGACCCCCGGCTTGATCGGTCCCGGGTCCCGTGCCATTCTGCCCGCAGGCGGGGAAGCCAGAGGGTGATGGGGCGGCGTGGATAAGGCACATCAGAAGATGGAAGCCACGATTTCCGTGCAGGCAGGTATGGGGGCGGATGGCCCCTGCATCAGCCTGCATGGCGACTGGGTGGTTGAACAGGCCGCCGAAATCCGGCGGAAAATAGCCGAATTACCCCGATCCGGTCAGGTTGCGTACAGATTTGATGCATCGGATATCCGTCGTCTGGATACGACCGGCGCCATGCTGCTGATCAGGCTGGCGCGACGCCATGGCGGTGATGCCGGAACCATTATTGCGGGCGGGTTGCCTGCCCATCTGGCCGAATTGGTGGCGGTGGTCGGTGAACATCTTTCCGCCCCGGCTCCCGAACCGCCCTCCCGGGCCGGGCTGCTGCATCTGATCGAAGAGATCGGCGAAACCGCCGTCTGGCTGTGGAAGGACAGCCTGAAATTCATCGCCTTTATCGGGGCGGTGGTGCAGACCTTTTTTTTCGTGCTCACCCATCCCCGCCGCTTCCGCTTCACGTCTCTTGTTTTCAGCATCGAACAGGTCGGGCTGAACGCCCTGCCGATCGTCGGGCTGATATCCTTTCTGATCGGTGTGGTTCTGGCCTATCAGGGGGCCAGCCAGCTCCGCCGTTTCGGGGCCGAGATCTTCGTTGTCGATCTGATCGCGATTTCCGTTCTGCGCGAGGTCGGCATCCTGCTGACGGCGATCGTCGTTGCCGGGCGTTCGGGCAGCGCTTTTACCGCGCAGATCGGCTCGATGGTGGTTCACGAGGAAGTGGACGCCATGCGCACCATCGGCCTCGATCCGATGGAGGTGCTGGTGCTGCCCAGGGTGCTGGCTCTGGTGATCGCCCTGCCGCTGCTGGCTTTCTTCTCCGATATTCTGGGGCTGATCGGCGGCGGATTGATGGCCTGGGTGACGCAGGGGCTCTCGCCGGTTCTGTTCATGGAGCGGCTGCAGGAGAATATCGGCTTCTGGACTTTCGGCGTCGGTATGATCAAGGCGCCGGTTTTCGCGGCGCTGATTGCTCTGGTCGGTTGTTATGAGGGGTTCCAGGTTTCCGGCAGTGCCGAATCGGTCGGGCGGCAGACGACGCGTTCGGTGGTCGAAGCGATTTTCCTGGTGATCGTTGCCGATGCTGTGTTCTCGGTTTTCTTCAATATTATCGGGATCTAGGCCATGGGCGGCGATGTCATCATCGATATCAAGGGGCTGTGCAACCGCTTTGGCCCGCATGTGGTGCATGATGGCCTTGACCTGCAGGTCCGCCGGGGCGAGGTGCTGGGCGTTGTCGGCGGTTCCGGTACCGGCAAGTCGGTGCTGCTGCGCACGATCATCGGTCTGAACAGGCCGGCGGCGGGGCGGATCCGGGTATTCGGGCAGGATACCCGCAACCTGGATGCCGGGCAGCGCCGGGCGCTGGAAAGGCGCTGGGGGGTGCTGTTTCAGGACGGGGCGTTGTTCAGCTCCCTGACCGTGGCGCAGAACGTACAGGTGCCCCTGCGCGAACATCTCTCATTGCCGCAGGAACTGATGGATGAGATCGCGGCGCTGAAGATCAGTCTGTCGGGTCTGAAGGCGGAGGCCGGGGCGAAATTTCCCGCCGAGCTGTCGGGAGGCATGCGCAAGCGTGCCGGTCTGGCACGGGCCCTGGCGCTGGATCCGGAGATTCTGTTTCTGGACGAGCCGACGGCGGGGCTGGACCCGATCGGGGCGGCGGCTTTCGATCAGTTGATTCTGGAACTCAGCCATGCTTTGGGGCTGACGGTCTTCATGGTCACCCACGATCTGGACAGTCTGTATACGATCTGCGACCGGGTGGCGGTTCTGGCGGAAAAGAAGGTTCTGGCCGTGGACACCATCGACCGCCTTCTGGATAATGACCATCCTTGGATACACGAATATTTCCATGGGCCCAGAGCCCGGGCAGCACAGCGGGCGGCCCCGCACCGGGGCAAGGAGGGAGGCGGATAATGGAAACGCGTGCCAGTCATCTGATCATCGGTTTCTTCGTCCTCGGTTTCACGGCGGCGGCCTTCGCCTTCGTTTTCTGGCTGACCAAGCAGCAGGTCGATCAGGAATTCGCCTATTACCGCATCTATTTCAATGAAAGCGTCGCGGGGCTGGGCATTGGCGGTGATGTCCGCTATCGGGGGATTCGTGCCGGTGCCGTCACCGATATCCGCATCGATCCCGGCGATCCCTCCCGGGTGATGGTCACGGCGGAGATCGACAAGCGCTTCACCATCCGCCGGGGTGATGAGGCGGAATTGCAGGCCCAGGGCATCACCGGCCTGTCCTATATCAACATTGGCGGCGCCGCTGCCGACAGCCCGCCGCTGAGCCCGCCGGAAGGGCAGAAGATGGCGGTTATTCCCTCAAGGCCGTCATCGTTGCAGAAACTGTTTTCCGGCGCCCCGGATCTGATCGCCAGCGGCATCGAACTGACCAACCGTGCCGCCGATCTGCTGAACGATGATAACCGTCGCGCAATAGGCAATATTCTCGCTGATATCAATCAGATCACCGATACGATGGCGGCCCAGCGCGAGCGGATTGACCGGCTGCTGGTCATGGCCGAGAAATTCGGCGGCAACATGAACGAAACCATCGTCCGGCTTCAGGATACGGCCCGGCGCGCCAACCGGTTGCTTGATGAAAGCGCGGCGACGATGGCGGTGGCGCGGGGTACGCTGAGCGGTGTTGATTCCGTGGTCGATGGCGAAATGCGCACAACCCTGAACGAATTTTCGAAGACGGCGGAGCGTGTTGGCCGGCTGGCGGAGGAAAGCACCGCCATGATTGCGGAAAACAGGGAGCCGCTGCATGCCTTCACCGTCGATGGCCTGCCGAAATTCAACAGTTTCATCGATGAGGCACGGGTGCTGGTCGCCGCATTGTCACGGCTGACCGAGCGGCTGGAAAGTGACGGTGCGCGTTTCCTGCTCGGCAACCGTGATGCCGAATACAAAGCGGAGTAGGGATCATGCCATTGCTCAGGTTTCCCCGGCGTCTTTTTTTCGTTCTTGTCCTGCCGCTGCTTCTGGGGGGATGTGCCGGGTTGTTGCCCGGCGCCGGCCCGGCGCCGAACATGTACAATCTGACACCCAAGAACACCTTCCCCCAGGGGATGACGCCGGTACGCTGGCAACTGGTGATCGAGGAGCCGCTTGCCGCCGGTGGGCTCGATACCAACCGTATCGCCCTGCGGCCGCGGCCGACGGAGCTGAAATATTTCGCCGGTTCGCGCTGGACGGAGCGGGCGCCACGGATGGTGCAGACCCTGATCGTGGAAAGTTTCGAGAATACCGGTGCCATCACGGCTGTGGGCCGCCAGGCCATCGGCCTGCGTTCCGATTACAGCCTGAAGACGGAAATGCGTGAGTTTCAGGCCGAATATTTCAATGGCGACGGCCGCCCTCCGCGCATCCGCGTGCGCCTGAATGCCAAGCTGGTGCGCAAGCCGCGTGAGAACATCGTCGCATCCCGCACCTTCGAGAAAGTGATCACGGCGGAGGGAACGAATATGCAGGCCATCGTTCTGGCTTTCGATACGGCCCTTGGCAAGGTGATCAAGCAACTGGTGGTCTGGACCCTGCGCGAAGGGGAGGCCGACTGGCGGCAACAACCGGGGCAGGGATAGAAAGAGGGCAGGATCAGAGGGGGGCTTAGACCTGGTCATTGCCAGAGGGCGCGGCACGGGTGCTGAGTTGCGCTGACAGCCAGCCCGTGCAGCGTGCGACCATGGTATCGACCCCGGGGCTGCGCCCGGCGGCGCGCAGGCTGGCGTGAACCAATCCCTTGCCGAGATGCAGCGATACGGGCACCCCGGCCTGGTGCAGGCGCTCGGCGAAGGCGAAGGCCTCATCGCGCAGGGGGTCATGCTCTACCGGCAGCAGCAATGTCGGCGGCAGACCGGATAAATCCGGTGCAATCAGAGGTGATCCGTAAGCGCCATGATCGAAAGCGGGGCCATAATAGGCATCGCGGTAGGCTGCGAGATCGGCGGTGCGGAGCAGGGGGGCTTGCGCCTCTTCAGTAAAGGATGGCAGGTCGAGCTGCCAGCCCAGCGCCGGATAGATCAGGACCATGCCAGCCAGCCTTTTCCCGCCCTTGTCGCGATTGAGCAGGGCCAGTCCGGCGCAGAGCGTTGCCCCGGCGCTGTCACCACAAAGAGCAACGGGTGTATCTTCCCTCAACCGGTTTCTGAGCCAGGTCAGGGCCGCCAACGAATCATCGAGAGCGGCCGGGCAGCGATGTTCCGGCGCCAGACGATAATCAATGGCCAGAACCGGATGGCCGGTGTGTTTGCAGATATGGGCAGCGATGGAGTCATGACTGTCCAGCCCGCCAAGCACGAAGCCTCCGCCATGCAGGAACAATATGGCGCCTTCCGCCATCCGCAATGCGTTATCGCCGCAGCGATAGAGGCGGTAGGGGATATCCCCCGCCGGGCCGGGAAGCAGGGCATCATCGGTGGTGATACCGGCGGGACGGGGCGGGTTCAACCGGCGGCACAGGCGGTCATATTGTTCCCTTTGCTCATCAAGGGAACGGGGCGGTGGGGTCGCGGCCGTGAGCGATTCGACTTCTTCGATGAAGGCAGCGATCTGGGGTTCGAGCATAACGTCCCTGCAGGTATTGATGCCGCGGGCGTTCTGTGCCGGGCAGAGAAATATCCGCCCCGTGTTTTCGCAGTCTGCCCGCCCGATGGCAAGTGGTGATGAGAGTGGAATCCGTTCTAATGGTTGACGGCGGAACGTTTTCAGCGAAAGATTTCCCGAGATGGCTGTGGGGATGAGGTAAAGTTCCAATCGCCGCCGACCGGCGCGGAAGATTGTTTCGGCAGCCACAAGAACGAGCCCATGGGGGGCTGACCTTTAATCAGGGGGAGACGATCCGACATGCGATTGACCAAACTGTTCATGGCGGGGGCGGCGGCTTTGGCGCTGTTCGCGGCCCAGCCTGCGGCGACGGCCAAGGCGGAGACATTGCGCTTTGCCTTCCAGGGCGATGCCAATTCGATGGATCCGTATAATCTGAATGAAACCTTCACGCTGGGCTTTCTCGGCAATATTTACGAAGGTTTGATTCGCCGCAACGCCAATCTGGAAATCGAACCGGCCCTGGCCGAAAGCTGGGAGATCCTTGAGCCGACGCGCTGGCGGTTTCATTTGCGCAAGGGTGTGAAATTTCATGACGGCACGCCGTTTACCGCTGATGACGTGCTGTTTTCGGCCGAACGTGTCCGCTCCGACGGCAGTGATCTGAATACCCGCCTCAGCGCCGATACCAAGGTTGTGAAAATCGACGATTACACGGTCGATTTTATTACGCCGAAGCCCAATCCCATTCTGATCGCGGAATGGGAAACCTTCTACATCATGTCGAAGAAATGGGCCGAGAAGCATGGCGCGGTCAAGCCGCAGCAGGCGACCGGCAATGAGGAAAACTATGCCACCCGCCATGCCAACGGTACCGGTCCCTTCAAGCTGGTCAGCCGCGAGATCGATGTGAAGACGGTGTTGGAGGCCAATCCCGACTGGTGGGGGAACGCCACCAAGAAGACCAATGTCACCCGTGTGGAGTTCCAGCCGATTTCCCAGGACGCAACCCGCGTCGCCGCCCTGCTTTCGGGCGAGCTGGACATGGCCTATCCGATTCCGGTGCAGGATCAGAAGCGGGTGAACGCCAATCCGGGTACCAAGGTGATCGTGGGGCCGGAACTGCGCACGATCTTCCTGGGCATGGATGAATATCGCGACGAACTGCTCTATTCCAATGTCAAGGGCAAGAACCCGTTCAAGGACAAGCGTGTTCGTCAGGCCTTCTACCAGGCAATCAATGTCGAGGCGATCAAGAAGAAGGTCATGCGCGGCCTGTCCAATCCCTCGGCAATGATGGTGGCCCCGGGCATCAATGGCTGGTCGGACAAGTACAAGCGCCTGCCCTATGATCCGAAGAAGGCGAAGGCCCTGCTGGCCGAGGCCGGTTATCCGAACGGTTTTGAGGTCGGCATGGACTGCCCCAATGACCGCTACGTCAATGACGAGGCGATCTGTCAGGCCGTGGTATCGATGCTGGCCAAGGTTGGCGTGAAGGTGAACCTGCTGGCCCAGCCAAAGGCGAAATACTTCAAGAAGGTGCTGGCGCCGAATTTCGACACCAGCTTCTATCTGATCGGCTGGACGCCGTCCTCGCTGGATGCGCATAATGTGCTTTACAATCTGCTGAACTGCTATGATCCGAAGAGCGGCCGCGGCAAGTTCAATCTGGGCCGTTACTGCAATCCGGAGGTGGACAAGCTGACGGATCAGATTCTCGTGGAAACCGATCAGGACAAGCGCAACGCCCTGATCAACAAGGCCTGGGATCTGACGCTTGGCGACATCGCCACCCTGCCGCTGCACCAGCAGGCCCTTTCCTGGGGTGTGCGGGACAATGTCTCTCTCAAGCAGCGTGCCGACAATGTCTTCCTGATCCGTGAAGTTGTGATCGGGAAGTAACGTCCTTTTGATGAACCCGGGGCGGGGTTCCGCCCCGGGGCTTGTTTTTTCCGGATTTTTCATGCTTGCATTTGTTTTACGCCGACTGGTGCAATCGCTGCTGGTGATGTTTTTCGTCGCCCTGCTGGCATTTTCCATGTTCCGCTTTCTCGGTGATCCTATCGCGCAGATGGTGGGGCAGGATACCTCCCTGCAGGAACGCGAACGCCTGCGTGTCGAACTGGGGCTGAACGATCCGGTGCCGGTGCAGTTTGCCCGTTATGTCGCCGGGGTTTTGAGGGGTGAGTTCGGTATCTCGTACCGCATCGGCCGTCCGGTGGATGAACTGATCGCCGAACGGTTGCCGGCGACACTGGAACTTAGCTTCGTTGCCGCATTGTTTGCCCTGCTCGCCGGAATTCCCATGGGTGTTTACACAGGATTGTATCCGGAACGATGGCTGTCCAAGGGGCTGCTGGCGCTTTCGCTGATGGGCATTGCCCTGCCGACTTTCCTGATCGGTATCCTGTTAATTCTGGTTTTCGGCGTCAATCTGGGGCTCCTGCCCACCTTCGGTCGGGGTGAGGTGGTGCATATAGGCTTCTGGTCCACCGGATTCCTGACCGCAAGCGGCCTGAAATCGCTGATCATGCCAGCAATCACGCTGGGCATGTTCCAGCTGGCCCTGATCATGCGGCTGGTGCGTTCCGAAATGCTGGAGGTGCTGCGCACTGACTTCATCAAATT
>CAYXDL010000012.1:0-15670 GCA_964463775.1 uncultured Hyphomicrobiales bacterium | reverse complement strand
GCCATGGCCGCGGAGGAAAGCGGCCATGACAAGGAGGCGCTGCAGCTTGCCGCCGTGGCGGCAAAACTGCAGCCGGAGCTGGCCGCGGCGGTGGTCCTGCAGATCAGGTTGCTGGGCAAGGCGGGCAAGAAGTCAAAGGCGGAAAGACTGGCCGAACAATTCTGGGCCCGCCTGCCGGTCAGGGCGGTGGCGGAGGCCTATCTGGCGCTCGATGCCGATGAGGGGGCTTCCGCACGGCTGAAGCGGGTGCGCAAGCTGGTGAAGGCCAATCCCGAACATCGCGAATCCCGCCGTCTGCTGGCCGAAGCGGCGCTGGCGGCGGAGGAATACGATCTGGCACGCCAGCAGCTGGAACTGGCCGGTATTGGCGATGCGGCGGCGGAGCAGGCGCTGGATGGTGATTTTTTCCGCCTGATGGCCGAGCTGGAGGAGCGCGAACGCGGCGATGCCCTGATGGCGCGCAAATGGCTGATGAAGGCGGCACAGGCGCCGCAGCCTTCCCGCTGGCGCTGCCGGGAATGCGGCAGCGATTATGATGACTGGCAGCCGCTGTGCGACCGTTGCGGTGCCCTGGCCAGCATAAACTGGCCCGGCCATGCCCCTCTTGCCGTGGCGCCGCTTCAGGGGGAAAGTAAGGTGTCGGCGGAAGAGGAAAGTGAACCGGATCAGGCGGCACGGGTAGGGTGAGGCCGCCATATTTGCCCGTTTCGGCCGCTTCCTTGCCCGGCTGCTGATGGGGTGAACTCAAGGCTTGCGCTTTTTGTGGTTTGCCCCTATGTTCTGCGCGCTCAAAAACGGATGCCGCTGCGGCATCCTCTGATCGTGCCGGCGTAGCTCAGGGGTAGAGCAACTGATTCGTAATCAGTAGGTCGGGTGTTCAATTCACCCCGCCGGCACCACCCGCCCAGCGGTTTGTCCGACGAAAATCCAACCGGCAAAATCATTCTCCCGCCATTTGGCGGGCTCCTCCCGCATCCGCTTCAGTGCTGAAATCCCGTTCGGGATTTTTCCTGAGAGGGATTGTTCGCCTCCTGTCCCGTCCCCGGCATTGCCAACGCATCGTCTGCTTCTTCCATATCAGCGGGCGGCCCTGTTCCATAGCCGGCAGCAGAGGACAATAATGCTTTATCAAAGCATGTGCGTGTGATTTACTGGTGAATGCTTTCATGAAAGCGTGGATGAAAAAATCAAGAAAATAAATTTGTGTAATTGAATGTGTAAAACAAATAAAAAATAATGGTACGCGGCAGGGAGCATGAGAGAAAGTGGTTTCGCTGTGGAAGCGACCTGGCTTTCTATGATGACATCAGAATACCGATCTGGGTATTCGATGTTGTCCGGCACAGAATCTGGTGGGCCAATCGTGCCGCCCTGCAGTTCTGGCGGGCCGATTCGGTAGAGGATCTGTGCCGGCGTGACTTTTCCTCCGACAGTGACATGGTGCGCACGCGCCTGCTGCAGGTGGTGCAGAACACGCTGCCCGGTGAATATGCATCCGAAAGCTGGACCCTGTATCCTCACGGTCATCCGGTGACGGTCATTCTGGACATGCAACCGGTCCGCATCGGGGAGGGGCGCGATGCGGTGCTGATCCAGGCCACGACCCGTCTGGACATGGAAAGCGATCCGCAGTTTCTGCGCCTGTTCGAGGCGGCGCGCTATACCTCGCTGATGATCAGCTGTTTTTCCCGTGACGGACGTTGCCTGTCGGAGAATCCGGCGGCACAGGCGGCTTATGACATTTCCCTGTTCCGGGAAAAATATGCGCCGGGCGGGCTGAAGCTGCGCTTCCTGCGCCAGCGCGATTATCAGAAGGTGCGGGCGGCGATCGGCCGGGCAAAGGATATTGCCGGTGATTTTCCCATGCGCACGGCGGCCGGACGGCACTGGCATCATCTCGATCTGCGCATGGGCCGCGATCCGGTGACAGGTGAGCGCATCGCCATCATAACCGAGGAGGACATACATGCCCGCAAACAGGCGCTGGAGGAACTGGCCCGGGTGAACCGGGATCTGGACAGGCGGATCGCGGAACAGACCCGCTCCCTGCATCAGGCGCTGGATGCGGCGCGTCAGGCCAGCAAGGCGAAATCGCTGTTTCTCGCCAAGATGAGTCATGAACTGCGCACGCCGCTGAATGCCATCATCGGTTTTTCGGAGATGATCCGGAACCATGTCCTCGGCCCCGTGCAACCACCTGCTTACCGGGAGTATGCCGGATACATCCATCAGTCGGGCCAGTATCTGCTGGCTTTGATTTCCGATATTCTCGATCTGTCGAAGATCGATGCCGGGGGTATGGAACTGAACGAGGCGGTGGTTGATCTGTACCGGCTTGCCGGGGAAAGCATCGAATTGCTTTCGGGAAAGATGGCGGAAAAGGGAATTGACCTGAGCGAACCCCGTGCCGGGGAATCCCTGCCGTTTCGGGGTGATCCGGTGCGTCTGCGCCAGATCTTCATCAATATTCTGGGCAATGCCGTGAAATTCACCCCTGCGGGCGGGCACATCGGAATGGAGATCGCCTATACCGACGGGGAGGGGGTGGCGATACGTATCAGCGATAACGGTCCGGGCATACGTGACGAGGACCTGCCGAAGCTTTTCACACCCTTCACCCAGGGCATTCAGGATGCCACGCAGCCTCAGGAAGGAACGGGGCTGGGCCTGAGCATTGCGAAATCATTGGTGGAACTGCATGACGGGCGCATAGCCGTGGACAGTGCTCATGGCGCGGGAACGACCGTTTCCGTTTTCTTTCCGGCCGCCCGGTGCCATCCCGAGCGGGGGGAGGGTTCCGGCTGAATCCGCATTGCGCTGCCCGGTGCGGGGATGGCAATCACCGTGCAAATGCTTTATCAGAAAGCATCATCAAGCAGCCATGAGCGGGATGTTTTCGTGATTGCCGATACCCTGACCCTGCGCCAGCGCATGACCTGGCTGGCCCATTGCTACAAGGCGCTTGCCTATCAGCACCACAAGGAGATGCGCCCTGTCTTCTCGCCCTTCGTGCCCCATGACGGGGTGGTGATCGATGTTGGTGCGCATGCCGGACAATTCACCAAACTGTTTTCCGCCATGGTGCCCGGTGGCCAGGTGCTGGCTTTTGAGCCGGCAAGCTATGCCCTGTCCATTCTGCGCCGGGTGGTTGCCGTTCGCCGGCTGCATAATGTGGATATCATCCCCTGTGCCCTGGGCGCGGAAGAGGCGGCGCTGACCCTGAACGTACCGGTCAAATCTTCAGGCAGTCTGGGATTTGGCCTGAGCTTCATCGGCGATGCAACGACAAGCAGCAGGACATTGCGCAGCGAAACCATCCGCGTCCGCCGCCTTGACGATGTGGTGACGGAAAGGGGACTGCGGCGGATCGATTTCATTAAGGCCGATATCGAGGGGTTTGAGGCCAGCCTGCTGGCCGGCGCCCGTGAGACCCTTGCCCGTTTCCGGCCGGTACTGTTTCTGGAAATCGTGGATGAACATCTGCGCCGTGCCGGATCTTCGCCCGGCGCGCTCTGCTCCCTGCTGCGGGATCTTTCTTACCGGCCCCGCCGCCCGGGCGGTGACCCCGTGGCGTGGGAGGAAATCACCGATGGCGATTATTTTCTTCTGCCGAAGGAAGGGAACGCCTGATTGCCCGGCAAGGAAAATTTCATTGACCATGGTCAAGGCTTACCCGGGCGGGAGGGGCGAATGATGAGCGGACCGGACTGATTTTGGAATTGTTTTACGGAGCATGCAGGTGAACCAACGCCGGATGGCAGGGAAATATGCATCCTACTGGCCGGTGCTGCAGCGTGGCTTCAGGCTGTTCTTTCTGCTGGCGGCGGTTGAGGCCGTCTTGTCCATGGCCTTGTGGTTACTGGCGCTGGCGGGCTGGGACATGCCCGGTGTGGGGGATGCGCTGTTTCGTCATCGTCATGAGATGATCTTCGGTTTTGCCGGGGCTGCGGTCAGCGGTTTTCTGCTGACGGCGGTGCCCAACTGGACCGGCCGCCTGCCGGTGGCGGGACCGCGCCTGGCCCTGCTTGGCGCCCTGTTCGTGGTGGGACGGCTGGTTATCCTGCTGCCGGTGCCCTGGTGGCTGGCGGCGGGGCCTGATGTCGCCTACTGGCTGTTACTTGGCGCCATTGTCCTGCGTGAGATCTTTCTCGGCCATAACCGGCGCAACTATCCGATAGGCGCTATTCTGGCCCTGTTCGCCCTGGCCGATCTGACCATGTTTCTGGAAGAGGCCGGACTGCTGGAGACAGAGCTTGGCGCCCGGGCCGGCATTGCACTGCTGGTCGTGCTGATCACGATCATCGGCGGCCGGGTCACGCCTTCCTTCACCGCCAATCGCCTGCGCCACCGCGGGGTTTCACCGTTGCCGCGACAGAATCTCCTGACCGACCGGATCACGATCCTGCTGACGGTGTTGTCGGTTATTGCCATGGTGGCGGATATTTCCGGTCCGGCGGTGGCGCTGCTGTATGCGCTGGCGGCCCTGGCTCATGGGCTGCGCCTGTCCGGCTGGCGCGGCCTGTCCGTATTGCGCGAACCGATCCTGCTGGTTCTGCATGTGGGCTATGGCTGGCTGGCGCTGGGCTTCCTTCTGCAGGTTCTGGCAGCACTCGGTCTGGGGCTTTCATCCTCGGCGGCATTGCATGCCTTCAATACAGGCGCGATCGGGACGATGATTCTGGCCGTTTCAAGCCGCGCCATTCTGGGCCATAGCGGTCAGAACATCATCGCCGCGCCGCTGACCGTGGCTGCCTATATAGCCGTCAATCTGGCGGCATTGGCGCGGCTGGGGGCGGATTGGGCGCCCGAGCCCTTTATCGCCCTGGCGATGGCGGCCGGGCTGTGGATGGCGGCATTCCTGTTCTTTCTGGCCGATTACTGGCGCCTGCTGCTGCTTGGCCGGCGCTGAGCCCGGCATCCGGAGAGATCAGAAATCATCGCCGCAGATTTCGGCCAGGTGGTCGCAATCCTCAATGTGGACCGTGTGGCCGGAGACCCTGATACCTTCCTTGCGCAGCTTGCCGAAGGCACGTGAGAGGCTTTCGGGGCGCATGCCGAGGCGGGCGGCGATCAGGCTCTTGTCAAAGGGCAGATCGATTTGTGCCTCCCCTCCGTCGTGATCGCGTGGCAGCAGATTGTGCAGGAAACAGGCCAGGCGGATGTGCGTCGGGCTGTACTGGCGTTTTTCCATATCGCCGATGACGCTGCGCAGGCGCATGGCCATGGCGCCGATGACCCGGAGCGCCAGGGTGGGGTTGCTGGTCAGCATCTGTTTCAGAATGCTGGCCGGAATTTCCAGAACCACGGAGGGGACAGCGGATTCCGCCGTTGCCGGATAGAAGCCGAGGCCGAAAACCGCCGGTTCGGTAAAGGTTTCCCCCGGCAGAATGATATGCAGTACGGACTGATCGCCATCGGGATTGTCGCGATAAACCTTGACCCATCCCGCAGCCACGAAGAACAGCCTGTCGGCGGGATCGCCGCGCAGAAACAGCAGGTCGCCGCGATGATACTGACGGCGGCGGATATGCGGTACCAGCGTATCGAATGCCGCCCTGTCCAGACCACGCATGACCGGCGTGTGGTACAGGTCTTCTATTTCCGTTTCCGTGGGTTGCATGCCTTTCCCTTATCCCATCGGGGTGAGGGCCGCAAGCGCGAAGGCCGCGCCGTGATACGCTTTCTTCCGGCATGCGGAGATCCGTTCGTTCCCCATGCGCGTAAAGAAGGCAGGTTGTGAAGAAACTCATGGAAGAGGGATGGGGAGATGCTGAAGAAAATACTGATGATTGCCGGGTTGGGGCTGGTCTTGTCCGCCTGCGCCATGCAGCAGGAAGAAAAGGCGAAGGTATCGCCCGACAGTTTGTATGCCCGCCTTGGCGGCATGCCGGCGATCGAAGCGGTGGTTGACGAGTTTACGGCCCGCATGGCCGCCGATCCGCGCGTCAACAAGGGATTTGCCAAGACCGATATCGCCAAATTCAAGAAAAATCTCGCCGATCAGATCTGCGAGGCCACGGGTGGTCCCTGTAAATATAAGGGCAAGGACATGGTCAGTGCCCATAAGGGGATGAACATCACCAACGAGCAGTTCAACATCACCGGCGGGCATCTGGCGGCGGCGCTGGACAAGTTCAATGTGCCGCTGAAGGAGAAGAACGAACTCCTGCGCGCGATCGGTTCGATGCAGAAGGACATCGTCGGCAAGTGATGATGAAGGATCCCCGTCTCCGGCGGAGATCTTTTCTGTGGATAGAATCGCTTTTCCTGTGGATTATGACTGGAATATGACGTTCCGTATGGATATTGTGCCCGGTACAGGTAAATGCTGATTTACGGGTATGTTCCATGCAGTGGACGGAAGAAAAGGTTGAGACCCTGCGCCGCTTGTGGGGCAGTGGCATGACGGCGGCGCAGATCGCCGAAAAGCTGGGTGAGGGCGTCAGCCGCAATGCGGTGATCGGGAAGGCGCATCGCCTTGGCCTGTCCGCAGGCGGGGCGAAGAATGCCAAGCCCAAACCCCGCAAGAAAACGGCCGAAAAAACGAAGCCGGCTGCGACCAAGGCCAAGACGGGCAAGAAAAGCGACGAACTGCCCTGGCAACGCCGTTGTCAGTGGCCACATGGCCATCCGGGCGAACCGGATTTTCATTTCTGCGGTGCCGAGGCTGTGGCGGGCCGGCCCTATTGCGCGGAGCATTGTGCCATCGCCTACCGCCAGAAGGACGAGGCCGCCTGAGCAGGATCCGGAGCCATGCCGGACAGAGACGAACCGGGGCAGAAACTGCCCCGGTTTTTTGTTGCCGGCAGCCCCGCGAGGGGGCGTCCGCTCCGGATCATCCCGCTTTTTTGATGTGATTTTGATATACGTCAATTCATTTCTTCAGTATTCTGATATGTACTCCTGTCCTTCATTTAAGGGGGACGTTTATTCATGTTTATTGGTTACATGTCCCTTTTCGAAAGAAAAAAGTGTGAGAAACAAGGTATTCATACCAAAAGCGGCAAAACTGCATTGCTGTAGGCTTGATGAAGAGCATCAGAGGATTGCCGATTACATCAATGGTGTTTCCGCGCAAATTGAGAAGGGCGAGATGATTGTGCCCTCCCAGGTGCTCGATGGCATGCTGGATCTGTTTTCCACACATTTCCGCCATGAGGAAGCGGAGATGCAGCGGCATGGCTATCCTGGATTGTCGTGGCACAGTGCCCATCATGCGGAAATCATCGCGACCCTGAAGGCGGCACGCGATGGCAGCCCTTCTGGCGGGAAGATGGATGAGGACTGGATCGGCCGCCTTTTCTCCGTGCTGATCGACGATATTCTGCGGGCCGATCTCGGCTTCAAGGCGTTTATCGAGGAAAAGGGTCTCTCCGGCAGTGATGGTGCCTGTGGCTGATATGAGCGCCTATGTGCGGGTATCCGACGGTTTTGCTTGACCCTCCGCCAACCGGAAGGCCCAGACAGACAGGATCACCAATCCTTGGAGGGCGATTATGCAAAAATTCAGCGTACCGGAAATGACCTGCGATCATTGCAGGAAGATCATTGAAGACGCACTTCATCAGCTCGACGGCAAGGCCAGGGTCGAGGTTGACCTTGCCTCTCACATCATCGAAGTGGCGACAGAGGCTGGTAGCGATCAGGTGCTGAATACCCTGAAAAAGGCCGGCTATGAGGCAACGCCCCTTTGATTTCCCGTCATCGTGCCGGATTCATGGCTGCGGCGGCCCCTTTGGTCGCCGTGCCTTCCGAAAGGCCAGGGCATGATCGCATGGCAAGCCCGGGGAGCGGGTATCTCATGGCCTGTGCTGCTGAAGAGGAAATTTCAATGGGCGAGGCGCAGAGCGCAGGATATTTTCAGGGACTGAGCCGTGCCTTGGGATTGGGCTGTTCTGGGGCTGAACTGCAGCCCCTGTAGCCGTCGTTTGTCTTCCCTATGGGGCCGGGTGGCGTGGTGGGCGCGACAAGACTTGAACTTGTGACCTCCGCCATGTCAAGACGGCGCTCTAACCAGCTGAGCTACGCGCCCACGCCTCAGGGGGCGGAACCGCCCCGTGCAGCAGGCTTGTAATCGCTGATGCCGGTCTTGTCAATGTGCCTTTGAAGGAAAAATGCCGGCGGGTCTTTCGCGAAGAGACAGCCGGGTGCGGGAATGGCTGTCAGGCCAGAGGCGTTGTGCCGCTGGCATGGGTGGCGGCAGCCAGCTCACGCTCGATGGCGGTGACGAGATCCTTCAGGTGAAAGGGTTTGGAGAGCACCTTGGTCTTGCCGCTTTCGGTCTGGCGGATGTTCATGGCCACGGCGGAAAAGCCGGTGATGAAGATTACCCTGAGGTTTTCGTCGATCGCCATGGCCTTGCGTGACAGGGCCACCCCGTCCAGCTCCGGCATGACGATATCGGCAACCAGAAGATCGAGAGTGTTTTTCCGGATCACCTGCAGGGCGCTGGCCCCGTCACCGACGGCCATGACCTCATGCCCCGCGCGTTCCAGGGCACGGGCCATGAATTTTCTTATGGCTTCGTCATCCTCGGCGATCAGTATTCTGGCCATGTTTCATACTCGTACAGGTGCGCCCTTTCGGGGCGGGAAGACGTCCGGCGTTCTTAAAACGCATGTTTTGCACAATGTGATCATGGCGTATTGTAGACGCATTCCGTTTGGGAAGGGTAAACAAAAGCCGGATAGCAGGCTGAAAAAAGCAGGCCTTGCGGGGTGAAGAGATGAAGGATGAAAGGCGGCGCCCCGGCGCAGCAAATGCCGCCGGCGCGGACAGCGGGGTTTTTGCCGATCCCGTTATCACCGTCGCGCCCGGGCGCGATGCCTGCCCGCTGGTGCTGGCCTCGCCCCATAGCGGGCGCGAATATCCGGCATCGTTTCGGGCATCCTCCCGCCTGTCGGCGCTGGATCTGCGCCGTTCCGAGGATGCGTTCGTCGATCTGCTGATTGCCGATGCGCCCGCCCATGGCGCCTGGATGATCCAGGCCCGCTACCCGCGTGCTTTCTGCGATGTCAACCGCGAACCCTATGAGCTGGATCCGGCCATGTTCGCCGATCCGCTGCCCGATTATGTCAATACGTCATCCCTGCGGGTGATCAATGGCCTGGGCACGATCGCCCGAATCGTCGCTGAGGGAAAAGAGATTTACAACCGCCCCCTCACCTTTGCCGAGGCAGAGGCGCGCATCGACGGCATCTACCGTCCGTATCACGCCGCCCTTTCGGCGGCGATCGGCAGGGTTCTGGCCCGCTGGGGGTACTGCATCGTGCTCGATTGTCATTCCATGCCCGCTGTCATTCATCATGGCGAGGGCATGATGGCGGAGAATGCCGATATGGTGATCGGTGACCGTTACGGCGGCAGCTGCAGCCGGGATCTCAGCGATTTTACGGAAATGAATCTGCGTCATCTGGGGTTTACAACGGCGCGCAACCGCCCCTATGCGGGTGGTTTCACCACCAGCTATTACAGTCGCCCGCCAAAGGTGCAGGTGCTGCAGCTGGAAATCAACCGCCGCCTGTATATGGATGAGGCCCGGATCGAACCGCATAAGGGATTCGACGGAATCCGCCGCCGTCTTGGCCGCTTCATCGCCGATCTGTGTGCTTATGCGCGCCACCGGCAATCCCGCGCTGCGGAATAGCGGGGAATTCCTTCTCAGGCAAAAAAAGGGGCCGCCTGATCCGGCGGCCCGAGTTTAGGGAGGAAACGCCCGAGACGGGCGAATTGCGGGAGCTCTGGGAGAGCATCACCAACAGGGCCAATATGGTCCGCTCCGCGGCGTTTGCCAACCCCTTGACGAAAATTTTTTGTGCGATGCACAAAAAGACTGTGTTTCCCGTTTTCCAATATGCCCTGCGGTTGCGGGATCGTCCCGAAAGAGAGGCTGCCATGAGTTGGTATGAGGCTTGCATAAAAGAAGACAGATACCCCGGCGCAAAAGGAGAAAACGGATCATGTCATCGGGTTCTGCGGCAGGAATGCGGCTTTTGGCGGTGATGGCGCTTGGCCTGGGTTTGCTGGTTGCTCAACCGGCCATGTCCATGCAAGACACTGAAAACAAAGATATTTGTCGTACTGAAATTCTCAGGGCCGAAAAGAAGAACCGCTTTCCCCGCTATCTGTTTCTGGCGATTGCCCAGGCTGAATCGGGAATCTGGCGCAAAAGGGAAAGGGACGTTATTGCCTGGCCCTGGACCGTTTATGCCGAGGGTCGGGGCCGCCGCTATGCCAGCAAGGAGGAGGCCATCGCCGCCGTGCGTGCCCTGCGCGCGCGGGGGGTGCGCAATATCGATGTCGGCTGCATGCAGGTCAATCTGCGGCATCATGCCGCGGCGTTCTCATCACTGGAAGAGGCCTTCGATCCGGCTGTCAATACGGCGTATGCCGCCGGGTTTTTCGGCCGGCTTTTTCGTGAAACCCGTTCCTGGACGCGGAGTGTCCGATTCTACCATTCCCGCAATGTGGAAAAATCACGGCCCTATCAGCGTCGGGTATTCCGCCTGTGGCAGGAGGAACGCCGCCGTCAGGCGCGCCTGTTGGCGGCGAGGGTGCGCGAGCAGGCCGCCGCGCGCCGTGCCGCCTATCTGGCACGTTATGGCAACCGCCTGAGAAAACGGTCCTGAGCGCGGACAGTTTGCCGTGTTCATGATGCCGGGTGAAGCAGTCCCGCGGGGATATCGATTTCCGTATCCAGCAGAATCTGCGCCAGCCCCTTGCCCTGGGGATCATTGCGCAGCGAGACAATGCCGCCGCCTCCCAGGCAGGCTTCCAGTAGAAAATTGAATCCCCCGATGCCGGGAAGTTCATAGCGGTGCACCCTGCCGCCGCCCAGATGGGCAAAGAGCGCCCCGATACGTCCGGCGCTGAGCTGGCGGCGCAGTACCGGCAGATAGTCGGGGTGGCGGGCGATCACGCCGATATTGGCATCATTGCCCTTGTCGCCGGAGCGCGCCCAGGCAAGGCGGCGCAGCGGCAGGCGAATGATTTCTCCTGATGGAGAAGGGGCCACCTCCCCGGTTTCGCCGGCCGGCCCGCCGGAAGCGCGCCGTGGCGGATGAGACGGTTGCCTCGCCGCGGGAAGTGGCTGCGGAACATCAAGGATACGGTCATCGATATTCACCTGAGGATGAACAAGATGCTTGCCGATCAGAAAGGAGAACAGACGCACCACTGGTGACGGTTTGGGCCGGCCGCCGGCAAAACCCGTGGTGGCCGGGGACATCGAGGTTCCGGCAGAGGTGATCTCGCGGGCGAACAAAGCTAGGGCGCGGCGGTCGGGGTGGCGGGCGGCAAGGCGCAGCACCACCTCACGGGGGTTGGCATGGCAGTGCCCGGGGCCGTAGGCGCTGTCGGCGCCGATGGCATCGACAAGGCTTTCGGCAAGCGGTGCCATGCCCTGCGCCCGCAGCATGGCATCGATGCGCTGCAAAAGGGCCTCTCCCTGACGTCGCGCCCGGGCGGCGGCATTCTCGCCGATGATGGTCATGGCGGCCTGAATGCGGTAGCCGTCGGCCCAGGTGGCTGAGACCTTGTAGCTGTCCGTCGGGGCGCTGCCGCGGGCGCCACGGACCTGCACACGGTTGATGCCGGTCTCCTCGATGCGGACATCAGTAAAATCACAGATCACGTCGGGCAGGATGTAACGGGCCGGATCGCCGATTTCATAGACGAGCTGCTCGGCCACCGTCGCCCGGGTGACGATTCCGCCGGTGCCTTCGGGCTTGGTGATCGTGAAGCTACCGTCGCCGGCGCATTCGGCAATCGGATAACCGATATTCTGCCAGTCCGGTACCGTTTCCCAATCGGTAAAGATCCCTCCGGTACACTGGGCGCCGCATTCAATGATATGTCCGGCCAGCGATCCCTGGGCCAGACGGTCGTAATCATCCGCCGCCCAGGCGAATTCATGGATCAGGGGGCCCAGAACCAGCGCCGAATCGGCACAGCGTCCGGTGACGACGATATCGGCCCCTTCCGCCAATGCCCGCGCGATCGGCAGGGCGCCGAGATAGGCATTGGCGCTGAGAATGCCCTCCGGTAGCGTTTGGCCGGTGAACATTTCACGGATCTTTTCGCGTGGTTGTCCGGCAAGCCAGGGCATCACGTCATCGCCGGTAACGGCCGCCACCTTCAGATCCAGCCCGGCCTTTGCCACCAATGCACGGATGGCGGCGGCACAGCCGGCAGGATTGATGCCACCGGCATTGCTGACAATGCGGATTCGCCGCTCGGCGATATCATGAAGGATCGAATTCAGGGCAATATGGGTAAAATCGGCCGCATGGCCCATGGCCGGATCGCGGGCATGCTGGCGGGCCAGGATCGACATGGTGATTTCGGCGAGGTAATCGAAAACGATGTAATCGACCTGGCCGCTCTTTGCCAGTTGTGGCGGGGCCATGGCGCTGTCGCCCCAGAAACCCGCCGCACAGCCGATGCGCACGATATCGGACATTCTCACCCCCGCCTTGCTGTTCTTCGTCGCTGTTCTTCGTCCCGCAACGGGCGTAGCCTACCTTTCCCCGGAGGCGCTGAAAACCATTGTCACACAAGCCGTTGAAGACGCGACGTCAAGGATGCTCCTTCATGCGGGTCGGTGCGGCCAGGGCCTACAGGCGCGTTTTTTCAAGATCGTCGCCTTTCGTATCGTCATTCCCGCGCTTCGGCGCCTTTTTCTCGGGTTGCCAGCCCTTGTCGGTGTTCTTGTGTTTGCGGCGAATGATGATGTCACCGTTTTCCAGAACCTCCGGCGCTTCATATTGGGGGATGGAATCCATGAACAGGTTCAGGGCCTGCAGCACCTTGTTGATGCCTTCCAGGGCAAGCTCTTCAGGTCTTTTCTCCTGTGCGCTGGCCGGGGCGGTGACGAACAGGGCCGCCAGCAGCAGGGCGGCGATCGTTCCGGTGGTGGTTCTGGCGGGCATGGGCTCCCCTCCGTCTGGCGTTTGGCCTGAATGACAGCTGTGTTCCGGCATATGGGGCCGGGCGGGATCGTTCGCAAGGGATTATTCTACAGCAAAAAATGGCAGATATATGATCTGCTTGCGACCATATCCGCCCTGGGTCAAGCTCCGGGGGTGATTCGTGATAACGGAGGAAGGCATGATCAGGCTGGATGGGCGCGTGGCCATCGTTACCGGCGCCGGGCAGGGGTTGGGCCGGGCCCATGCCCTTTATCTGGCGGCGCGCGGGGCCAGGGTGGTGGTCAACGATATCGGCGCGGCGCTCGATGGCGGCAAAGATGCGGACAGGGACGGGGATGCCCGTCGCCCGGCGGAACGGGTGGTTGCCGAAATCACCGCTGCCGGCGGCGAGGCCGTGGCCAATTTCGACGATATCAGCCGGCCCGAAGGGGGCGTGGCGCTGATCGCGCAGGCGGTGGAATGCTTCGGTGCCGCCGATATCCTGATTAACAATGCCGGAATCCTGCGGGATCGCAGCTTCGCCAAGATGACGATGGAGGATTTCCGCGCCGTTCTCGATGTGCATCTGATGGGGGCGGTGCACTGCACCCACGCCGCCTGGCCGGGTATGCTGGAGCGGGGCTTCGGGCGGGTAATCTTCACCAGCTCCGCCGCCGGGCTGTACGGCAATTTCGGCCAGAGCAATTATTCGGCGGCGAAAATGGCGCTGGTGGGGCTGATGAACACCCTGAAGGCGGAAGGGCAGAAGGCCAATATCACCGTCAACACCATCGCGCCGGTGGCGGCAACACGCATGACGGAAAAGCTTCTGCCGCCACCGATGCTTGAAAGACTGCGCCCGGATCTGATTGCACCGCTGGTTGCCTGGCTGGTATCGGAGGAATGCTCTCTCACCGGCGAGATCATCGCGGCGGGGGCCGGGCATTTCGCACGGGTGGGGCTGGCCGAATCGGCCGGGGTGACCCTGACCGCGCCGAGCCCTGAATCGATCCGCGATGCCTGGCCGCGAATTGCCGCCATGGACGGGGCGGAAGGCAAGGCATCCGCCGGGGATGCCCTGCAGAAGCTGTTTGCCGCTGTGATGGGCTGAGGGAGTCCCTGTCCCTATTTGGTGCCGTAGAGACGGTCCCCGGCATCGCCGAGACCGGGAACGATATAGGCCTTTTCATTCAGCCGCTCATCAAGGGCGGCGACATAGACCGGCACCTTGGGGTGAGCTTTTTCGAAAACCTCCACCCCTTCGGGTGCGGCGACCAGGGCCATGAAGCGGATATGGTCGTCATCGACCCCGTGCTGATTGAGGATATCGACAGCAGCGGCGGCGCTGTGGCCGGTGGCGAGCATCGGATCGACAACGATGAACAGTCGCCCTTCGGTTTCCGGAAGCTTGCACAGATACTGCACCGGGCGCTTGGTCTCAGGGTCGCGATACATGCCGATATGGCCGACCCGGGCCGAAGGCACCAGTTCCAGCAGCCCGTCGGCCATGCCGAGCCCCGCGCGCAGGATCGGCACGACCGCCAGTTTCTTGCCCGCCAGAACCGGCCCGCGCGTCGGGGCGACAGGGGTTGTCACGTCCTCCAGCTCCGTCGGCAGTTCGCGGGTGATCTCATAGCCCATCAGCAGGGCGATTTCCTTCAGCAACTGGCGGAATGTCTTGGTCGATGTGCGCTCATTGCGCATATGTGTCAGCTTGTGGGCGATCAGCGGGTGGCTGAGGATATGCAGGTTTTGAAATCGCGAGGCGGGCGCCATGTCTTGTTCTCTTCTTTTGTTTCTTGCTTTCGGTATCGGCAACAGTGTCTGTCAGGTCTTCGCTCCGGTTCGGCAGGGGATTCCCTGCCGCCCAAGGGTAAGGCGAGAAACCTTGTTCCGTAAAGCGTGTTCGTATTATCCTCTGGCCCCGCTGGCAAGCGGCCATGGCATTTTTTCGCGCAAGCGGCGTCACTTCACAGGCGTCTCTTCGCATATGTAATTACAGGGGGAACCGACCAATGGCATTACCGGATTCGTTCAGGGGGCGCCTGTCCCTGCCCGTTGTCGCGGCGCCGATGTTTCTGACCTCGGGTCCGGAACTGGTGATCGCCTGCTGCAAATCCGGCATCGTCGGTACCTTTCCGGCGCTGAATCAGCGCAGCAGCGAAGGCTTCGAAGCCTGGCTGGAACAGATAGAAGCGGCACTCGACGGTGATGAAGGGGCGGCGCCTTACGGCGTCAACCTGATCGTTCACCGCAGCAATCCCCGGGTTCAGGCCGATCTTGAAATCTGTGTGCGTCATAAAGTGCCGCTGGTCATCACCTCTCTCGGCGCGGTGCGCGAGGTGGTGGATGCGGTGCACGGCTATGGCGGCGTGGTGTTCCATGACGTGACCAATATCCGCCATGCCCGCAGCGCCATCCGTGCCGGGGTCGACGGGCTCATTCTCGTCTGTGCCGGGGCGGGCGGTCATGCCGGCACCCTCAGCCCCTTTGCCCTGCTGCCGGAGGTGCGGCGGATCTTCGACGGCACCATCCTGCTGGCCGGATCGATTTCCGACGGTCGCTCAGTGGCGGCGGCACAGGTCCTGGGGGCGGATCTGGCCTATATGGGTACCCGCTTCATCGCCACGAAGGAAGCCTATGCACCCGAAGCCAACAAGGAGATGATCGTCTCTTCCGCGGCATCGGATATTGTTTATACGGACAGCATATCCGGCATACCGGCGAATTTTCTGCGCCCCAGCCTTGAGGCGGCGGGGCTC
>CAYXDL010000011.1:13532-16112 GCA_964463775.1 uncultured Hyphomicrobiales bacterium | reverse complement strand
TTTTCCATGCCGGACTCGTTATTGCCCGTTTCTCCGCGTCACAAGCTGACGGTTGCAGCTTATAGGATCGGAAGCGGCAAGCCTCCACGAAGAAGTGCCCTTTTCATCCATGATTTTACCGCAACCGCAGGATAAGGGCGCCCCGGCGTGATCGGCATTGCCGCCCGGATGAGGAAATAGATTATGCCGGCGACGAATAATTCAACACCCGAACATCGCAGAAGCCGGGATCCGGAGACAAGCGAACAGACAGGCGAACCCGCATCATCCCCTGCATGACTCCTGCCCCCCAGCTATGCGGATATGCCTCCTCCGGCAACCGGGCGCGGAGATATCCGGGCCGGTGTCAGCGGCAGGCAGTCTCGCCTGTCCCCTTGCAGCGGCAATGCCGGATGTTCATGCCGCCTGTTTCAGCAACCGGCCGATAAAGCCCTCATAGGTGAGGCCGGCATCATCAAGAATGCTATCGAGCATGCCAGATGAAGCCAGCATCCCTTCCTTGCGGTTGGCATGACGTGACTCTTCCTCCAGCAGGCGTCTGTATAACGGACGGATCGTTTCATTGACGACCCGGTGATCAGGCACTCTCCGGTTGGAATGATAGCCCGTAATCTCTCCGGCGGCGTTGTGACTTGGCGTTACATGTGCCAACACCCAATAGTGGTCGCCGTTCTTTGCCCGGTTGATCACATAGGCAAAAACCTCCTGCCCGTTTTTCAGCCGGTCCCAAAGCAGGGCGAATACCGCGCGCGGCATTTCGGGATGACGGATGATGGAATGCGGCTGATCCAGCAATTCCCGTTCCGAAAAACCGGATACATTTATGAAAGTCCGGTTTGCATACGTGATTCTTCCCTTCAGATCGGTCTTGGAGACAATGACGTCGCTCTCGGCAAAACGACGTTCGTTTCCGCTCAGCGCAACATCGGACATTCGCTTCCTCCGGGGCACAGAATATCAAATATCGTCATCGACCCTTGAATATATCCGAGGCTGGTTAACCGATCATTGTGGACAAGGCAATTTTTCCCGGCGGCAACAGAAAATCCTGAAGGGCACTGGCTGATACAACATCTGCCGCAGCCGGACAGGGCTCTAGGCCACCTTGTCGGCCTCATCGAGGAATGCCGCGACCAGATCGCGGATATTGTCCGTTTCCCGGCGGACATTTTCGCTGGCATCGTGAACCGTCAGCGCCATGTCGGCGCTTTGTCCGGCAATGGCACTGACGGCAGCGATATCCTGCTCCGCCCCGCCCATCTCCTCCGATGCCCGTTCCGCACTGGCAGCTATTTCGTTGGTGGCATCGTTCTGCTGGCTTACGGCCGCCGCCATGGTCATGGCGATTTCATCAACACGGCGCACATGCCCGCCGATACGTTCCATTGCCGCCACCACTGCCGATGTCACCTGCTGCATGGCACTGATCTGACGGGCAATATCCTCTGTTGCCCGCGCCGTCTGCCCGGCCAGGTTCTTCACCTCTCCGGCGACGACGGCAAAGCCCTTGCCCGCCTCGCCGGCCCGGGCGGCCTCTATGGTGGCATTCAGCGCCAGCAGATTTGTCTGCTCCGCGATATCCCTGATCAGGTTCAGCACATCGCCGATCTTGTCGGACGCTTCACTCAGGCGGGAGATTTCCTCCTCGGTACCGCTGGTCTCCTGAACGGCCTCACCCGCCATTGCCGCCGCCTTGCGGACCGATTCATCCAGAACACCGATGGAAGAGGACAGTTCCCGCGTCGTACCGGCAACGGCGGCGACCATCGCCACCTGCCGGGCGAATGCGCCTGAAACATTGCCGGCCCGGCTGCGGACCTCAGCGGCCGTTTCCGTCATGCCCGAAGAGGCCTGATCCAGCCTGCCACCGGCGGCCTCGATGGCGGCAAGCGCCGAGGATACATCGTCCCTGAAACGCCCGACCACATCGCCGAAACGGCTGACACGATCCGCCACAACCCGGGTCGCGGCATTGATATTGCGGGCGGCTTCCTTGTACAACCCGCGCATGCCCGTCTCAATCAGCAGCCGGTCATAACGGCACTGGCTGATCGCCTCCAGAGAGGCCGTGGCCTCGCGCATGAAGGCATCCGTCCGGTCAATCAGATCATTTACGGCATCGCATGCGGCCCTTTCCGCCGAGGGCAGGTCATCGATATGGAGCAGGCGGGCCTCGAAATCACCCGCCGCCACACGCCCGCAGACATCGGTTATGCGTTTTATGATCTGCTCTCTCTGCTCATGGTGGCGGCGTTGCTCACGCATGGCATCCAGCAGGCGCTCCAACCGCCTTTCAGAAGAAACGGCATCATCGTCATCGCTCCTCGTTCCAAGGACCTCCGCTTCAATCGCCGCTAAAATCTCCTCGGGGGAAAGCCGGCCCGCATTCCGGATTGACATCAACATTCTGACCTTCCTTATTGTCCCTGTACCAGCGCGCCGATGAATGCCTCATAACTTTTCCCGGCCTGGCGCAGAATGGAGTTCAGCAGTGCCGATGAAGCCTGCAGACCCTGTTTGCGGTTGGCATGGCGGCTTTCCTCCTCAAGCAATCGCGCATAAAGCGGTCCGATCGTATCG
>CAYXDL010000011.1:0-13522 GCA_964463775.1 uncultured Hyphomicrobiales bacterium | reverse complement strand
ACGGCGGGGGCGCTCACCCGCCGGTTCGAATGATAACCGACGATATGGCCCTCTGGATCACGACTCGGCGTCACATGCGCCAGCACCCAGTAATGATCACCGTTCTTTGCCCGGTTGATCACATAGGCGAATATCTCCCGGCCTGCATGCAGACAGTCCCACAACAGGGCAAAAATAGCACGCGGCATATGGGGATGGCGGATCAGGGAATGCGGCTGGCCGAGCACTTCTTCCTCGCCATAGCCGGAAATGTCCAGAAATGTCCGGTTGGCATAGGTGATCCGGCCTCTGAGATCGGTTTTGGAGACGATGATATCGTCAGTGTCAAAATGGCGCTCTATCCCGGTCAGAACGCAGGCTGGCATGGAAAACTCCTTGCAAACACTGGCATTGAGCCTTTTTTCATTATCCGGTTTTTCGTTGCCCATCGGTTCCGGATGGCGACATCCTGCCCGTTTCCGGTTACCAAATTGTTACGGAATGAAACCATTGAGGATGCCCACAATCTATGACTGAGCCAACCCCGGCTTCGCTCGTCTTATTAGTGTGTTCAGGTGGCGTTTTCGTTTTCAGGCGAAGGCGGCTGTTTCCAGCGCGGCAGGCCCCGGGCCGTGACCGTTCCCCTGTGCAGCGCCAGGCGGTAAAGGGCAATGCGCAGTATCCATTGCCCGGCCCCGGCCCGCCAGCCCTTCATCTTCTCGAAGCCGGCCATGGGCATGGCCTCACAGACCACACGCAACAGAATTTCATCGAGATCCGGCCCGCCAACGGCGGCCAGAGCACGGCGCAGAGAACGCATGCGCTCAGCCGCCCGTTCCGCCGGTGCCATGCCCTGTGCCGAAGCTCCGGTTTTTGCGGAAACCGGCTGCCCCGGATCCACCTTCGCCATGGACAGGGAGGCGTTCATCGCCTGCTCATAAACACAGCGCAACCAATCCCCGGCAGCATACAGGCATGCCGGAAACAGGTCCGGACGGCGGCGGCAATACCAATCGAGCGGCTCTCCCAGGTTGCTGACCCGCCCTTGCGGGGTCATCTCCACCAAACGGCCGGGATGCCCGTCCCGTGCATAGGAGGAAACCCTTTCAGCACCGGCCCCATGCCGCGCTCCACCCTCCAGCGGAGAGAAGGGATAAAGATCACCGCTGCCCGTATCCCTGTGCCGCGGCGGAAATTCGCTCCTTACGGAATCTTTTTTCTTCCCCGTATGGCCGGTGCCCTGCTGTTTGTTACTCATATGCTGTCTCTCCCCCATTCAATCAGACTTGTGAACATTACCCCTCCGCCCCGCTGGCAAAAGCCACCTTCCCTCCCGGGCGGAAATCTTTATCCCTCTGGCGTGAAGCAGGTATGGTCGTGCATTTCTCCCGCCCCGTTTCCCCGCGCGGGCAAACGCCCCGACAGCGGCCAAATCACCCGTTTTGGCATGTGACAATCGCAACTGTCATGAAGGGGACGACAACAGGCAAGCCGGATTTGCACATTCACCAACCCGGGCCATGGCGGGAACAAGGGAAAACGACCCCTTGCCCCCTTTGCGGAAAAGCTGCCGATTCTGCATTGCTGCAGCGGAACGGCAGAAATCGCGTTTTCCGGATATTTATGACCATTTTGTTTTTCACCCATGAGACAAATTTATCACCACGAATCTCCCTTTAGACATATCTATATCGCCTTATAGGATATTTTTAAACTCATTTTTACCTGTTGGGATATTTTTCGGGCAAACACTGCCTCATATGTGCCTGTTATGATAATTTCCCGCAGGGAGAAATGTTGTCCGGCCGTGTCTTTCCGCCATTCCGGCCGGCCCCTTCCAGAAAGAAAACAACAACGGAACAGGTATGCCGGCATGGACGAAACACGAAAAACGACGAACCGGATCCGCGCGATCCGCAAGCAGCAGAAACTCAGACTCGCGGATCTGGCGGCCAGAACCGGCCTGTCCGTTCAGCACTTGTCGCGGATAGAAAACGGCCATCGCAGGCTGATGCCGGATGTACAGATGCGCATCGCCAGGGCGCTGGATGTTCCGCCGCTTGCCCTCATCGAAGAGGACAGCTGTCCCAACACCCTGCCACTGCTGGGGGAGCTGCAGGGCGGCGTCGTCCGTCCTGACAGCCTGAACTGCCGCAGCCTGCGCATCGATCTGGCGGATTCGCGTCTCATGGCCATCATCGACGACACCGACCGACCGCCAAGGAAACGGGCCATCATCTGCCGCCGTCTCGATCATCCCCGGGAAGGGCTGGAGAGGCAGGTGGTGGTGAAAACGCATGACGGCCAGATCCTGTTCGGCCATCTGCTGCGGGGCAGCACCCCTGAATTATACACCGTCCTGACAGAGGAGGCGGCCTATTACGATCTCCGGGCCGAATGGGCCGCCCGCGTTGAATGGATCGTGCAACGCCCCTGCTGAGAAGGCGGAAAAAATTCCGCTATTCTCACGGACAGTCCGGAGCTGACAGAAATGGGCAGGCGTTCATCCCTGAAGGGGCAGGGCCATCACCGTGGTCGTGGAATGAGCATAAAGCTTGCCCGTCTCATCCTCCAGCCGGGCTTCGGAGGTCATCAGCTTGTGCCCGCCATGGATGAGTCTGGCCCTGGCATGGAGCATGCGCCCGTCGCCCGGCACGGCGCGAACGTAATTGACCTTCATCTCCACCGTGGTGCAGGCGGTTGCCGGCGGCAAGGTCGTCTGAACGGCGCAGGTCATGGCCGAATCCAGCAATGTCGCCAGATAGCCGCCATGAACGGTGCCATAGGGATTGCAGAATTCCGGCTTGGCCGGTCCCTTGAAATCACATTCCCCGCGGGCAATGCGGCGGATGCGGAAATCGAGAATCTCAGCGATTGGCGGTGGCGGCATGAGGCCATCCATCATGCCCTTCATGATGTGGTAGCCGTCCATTTTCATCATCTCGGCCTTCGCCACCGGTCTTGGCGCAATCTCATTGACGATATCTTCCACGATATATTCATCCGCCGGACGGGTCGTATCATTCACATTTCTCTCCATTGACTGAGGGGGGATCGGAGCGCATGGCCGCATCCGCTAACAAATCCTCAAAAGCATCGGTCGCCCGGGCGGCAAAAGCCGGATCATCAAGGATGCGGCGGAAAAAATTGAAGCCGAAAATCAGACTGATCAGGGTGAAGGCAAAACGGCTGACATCGAGATCCTCCCGAAAGACGCCCTCATCCACGGCTTTCCAGGCCATACGCTCGACCGTTTCACGCAGGCGTTGCGTCTGGGTGGCGATAAATATCCGCACGGGTCCGGCTAAAAGCGCATTATCGGAAGCGATGGCGAAGAAGGGACAACCGGGATGGAAACCACCCGCGGCATCATTTTCGTTCCGGGCAAGCCAGTCCAGATAATGCGTGAACAGGCTGCGCAGGCGTTCCACACCGCCAGCCTCATCCAGCGCCGGCCTGATCACATCGTCGCTGAAGCGATCCGTCACCCGCTTGATCACAGCGATCTGAAGCGCCTCTTTCGAGCCGAAATGACGAAACAATCCACTTTTCGACAGCCCCGTTTCCTTGGCCAGGGCACCGATCGATATGCCCTCCAGCCCCCGGCACATGGCAGCGGCCAGCGCGGCTTCAATAATGCGTTCCCGTGTTTTCCGCCCTTTCTGCATCCCTGAATAATACGAACGTTCGTTCTTTTTTCAACCATAATCCGGTCACGGGCACGAGGAAGAATATGCATACATGAATATGAGCGCCCTCCACAGTTGTATGTGCATCTTGCCGCCCTTTTCGTCATTGGCCTTAATCAGCAACGGCCCATGACGACGGACCACCGCGAATAACCAACAGGATATGAGCGCAGCCCCGCCGCTGCCGCATGGAGGACCGCCTTGAACGCACCCGAAATCAGAATGACCGATGACGGCCGCCCTCTCGCCGTCGTACCCCCCGAAGACAAAAACGCCCTGGGGCCGGATCGCCTGCACGACACAATCGAGGATGCCTATCGCTGCATGATGGACGGCGGGCTGCTTCTGGGACCCGCCGATATCGGCTACGGGCTGTTCTGCTACAAGGAAGCCGGTCTGCGCAAAATGTACCACCTGAAGCAGCGGCCCTTGTGGAACCCGGCGATCACGGTCGGCAATCTCAACCTGCTGCCGGATCTGATGCTCCCCCTGCCTGAGGAAACCTGGCAGTTCCTGCACGAGATCACCGCCAAAACCACCATTGCGGTGATCGGGCCGAAAAATCCGGCCTCGCGCATGCTGGCGAAAATGGATCCCTTCGTCCGCGATCATACATCACGCGATGACTCGGTCGCCGTTTTCCTGCGCTGCGGCACCTTTGCCGAAGCGTTGGTCAAACGCGCCGCCCTCGATGACGTTCTGGTGGTGGCGACATCGGGCAATGTTTCAACCAGAGGCAATTCCTACCGCATGGAGGAATGCGGCCCCGAACTGGTGGATCATGTCGACTGGAAACTGAACATCGGCACCTGCCTGCATGCCAATGAGGCCCGCCTGGCCACCACCATGATCGATCTGCGCGATTTCGGCATCCGCCGCAAGGGCGTCAACTTCGCCATGATCGATGAGGCCGCCCGCCCCCTGCGTGAAAAGCTGCAGCGCCAAAGCGCCTGAGCCCACGCCAATACAAGGAGAAAATCATGAGCAACAGGGAACTGACCGCCGAGGACATCTTCGCCCGCCTCGACCCGATCATCGAGGAGTTGCGCTACACCAAACACAGCTTCGTTCAGCGCGTCACCGCCGGACCGATCGCCAGGCATCTGGTACGTGAATGGGCCATGCAGAAATACTGGCAGGTTTTCCACCAGATCCGCGCTTTTTCGGCAGTGCATTCCCGCGCCATCCCCGAGGATGTCCGCGCCTTCGAAATGGAAAACCTGGTGGCCGAGGAAACAGGCTACACCTCGGGTTCTGAAAGCCATTACCGGCTGATGATGCGCTTTGCCTGCGCCCTTGGCGCGACAGAGGAAGAGGTATTGAACAACCCGCCACATGAGGAGGTGATGCGCTATTGCAATTTCGTCATCGATCTGTGCCGCAACAACCATTACCTGGTGGGACTGACCGCCTATTACGCCCTTGAGGCGCAGATCCCCGACGGCGTCATCAAGATGCACAAGGCCTTTCAGGAACAATACGGCCTCTCCGACGAGGCGATGGAATGGTTCCCCGTCCATGCCGAGGACGATGTCGAACATTCGCTGGGGCGGCGGCGCATGATCGCCAAATATTTCCATGAAATGCCCGATTACCTGCCGGTGGCGGAAAAGACCATCCGCGATGCCATGGGCGCCTGGCGACGGCTGCACGATTTCTATTACGAGATCATCACCCGTGAGGATGGTGAAGATCAGCGCATGACGGCCTGAGGGAGGGCATGATGAGCAAAGAAGATATCTGGATGACCGACAGCGACAGCCATATCGAAGAGCCGGATGCCGTCTGGAACCATCTCGATCCCGCTTTTGCCGATCGCCGCCCGCAGGCTGTCGGCTTCACCAACCGTATCCGTCCCAACCGCAATTTTTCCTGGCTGATCGACGGGGCGCTGTTTCCCAAACCCTGGGGGCATGGTGCCATCGCCATGGGCACCCCGCCGCTGACGGATCATGCCAAAGGCAAGCCGGTCGCCATCCCCTCACAGACACTGGAGGATCCGGCCGCGCGCATCGCCGATATGGACCGGCAATGCATCCTGCAATCGGTTCTCTACCCCACCCTGTTCCTGCAGAATCTGACCGATGATCTCGCCTTCGAGGCGGCGCTGATGCGTGCCTATAACGATTACATGGCCGAACAATGCGCGGCCTTCCCCGACCGGCTGTTCTTCGCCGCCCCCGTCGGGCTGCGCCACGTTCCCGGCGCCATAGAGGAAATGCGCCGCGCCAAGGCGCTTGGTGCCGTCGCGGTCATGGTTCTGGGCACGGCGGGCAACCGTTTTCTGCATGATCCGCTGCATGATCCCTTCTGGCAGGCCTGTGTCGATGAGGACATACCCGTTGCGGTACATGTCGGCTGGGGGCATGAGGGCCTTGTTTCCACCTGCGACACGGTGGCCACCTCATACATGTTCGGTTTCGACATGTCGGTGCTGATGGGCGCCTACTCCATGTTCGGCGGGGGCATTCTCGACCGCTTCCCCGATCTGCGGGTTGCCTTCATCGAAGGCTCGACAGTGCTTTACGAGGCCCTGTTCAAACGCCTGAATGCATGGTATTCCATACCGACTGTTTCACCTTGGGGTAGCGCAAATAAAGCTTTAGATTATGTCAAAAAGGGCAATGTCATATTCTCCTGCGAAGGGGATGAGGAGAATCTAGCCGGCTTTGCAAGGCTGATCGGCACGGACAAGCTGATGATCGCGGCGGATTTTCCCCATATCCACTTTGAGGGCGGCCAGCTTCTGAAGGCCTATGAGGTCGTGGCGCAGAACAAGGAGCTGACGGATCACGACAAAATCCTGGTCAGCAATGCCCGGGCCTTCTACCGCCTGCCGGCGATCAGGCGCAGGGCGGCGGCGGAGTGATTCTCAACCTCCGCCATGGCGGGCAGAACGGAAAGCAACGGAACGATCATGAATGTAAAACTGTTTTACGCGTATCGCACCATCTCCCGCCTGTATTTCCATCTGCCCGTCATCTTTGTCTTTCTTTACCTTCATGATCCCGATCTGTTCACCGTCGAGCTTCTGATCGCCGTTTATGCCATGACTCTGGCCCTGATGGCACCGCTGGCCCCCGTTCTGGCGGCGCGGCTGCCGCTGAAGGTCGTGATCGGCAGCGGCGAAATCGCCAAGGCCGCGGGATTGGCGGTCATGGTTTTCTGGCCCCGGATACCGGGTTTCCTGCTGGCACAGACATTGGGCGGTATCGGTTATGCCCTGGCCCAGGGCACGGATTCCGGCCTGCTTCGCGCCCAGTTCAGCGATGGCGAAATAGATGAATACCGCCGGCATGAGGCCCGCTCTCAATCCTGGGTATTCATAGGTATGCTGCTGGCCGGTACCAGCGGTTCCGTCCTGTTTCGTTATCAGCAGGAATTGCCGTTTCTTGCCGCTGCCGCAGCCGCGCTGCTGGCCGCACTGGCGATGTTCATGATTCCATACCACGCCTCATCATCGCCCGCGCGCGCCGCCCCCACGCCCCCCTCCGCTGATGGGGCAGAAACAGAACCACATCATTTCGAGCAACGCTTCTGGGCCGCCTTCTACATCATCATCCGTGCCACGGCCTTGTCGATCTTCGTCGCCTTTCTGCCCTTTTATTTCTTCCTGATTCAGAAAATCGACCTGTATTATTTCGGCCTCGTGCTCAGCCTGTTCACCCTGGCGGCATTCCTCAGCGCCCGTCAGGCCGGAACGATCATGGCGGCTACCGGCATCCGTGTGGCCACGGGCCTCGTTCTGGTTCTGATCATCCTGTCCCTTGCCCTGTTCGGCGCCGGCGCGCAGATATGGCCCGACAGCATCGTTCCGGGGCTGGCGGCGATCACATCCCTGGGGCTTGCAACCGGCTGCGTCCGTCCCCTGACCATGAATGCCCTGAACGGCATCGGCCTGACCCCTTCATCCCGCGCGACCACCATTGCGCGGATGGAACGCCTTTATGGCGTCGTCAACGCCATGGCCATCATAGGGGGCGGCTGGGTACTTTCCCGATACGGTTTTGCCTGGCTGATGACCGGCTTCGCCACTCTGATCGGCATCGTTGCCCTGTTCTTCCTCGCCGCGGCGGCGCGGCTGCAACCGGCCCCGGCCCGTTCCTGAAGGCCCGGGCAAAATCGCATGGAGCCTGAAATGACGACGTCACCCCTCAGAAGCAGCAATGAAATCAGCCGCGTCGATCTCGGCCTGTCGGTGGCCGGGCGCATCCTCGAAGCCACCCCGGCCAATATCGTACGCGCCGTTCAGGCGATGCGCGAAGGCGGCATCATCGTCAGCCCCACGGTCACCAATTACTGCCTGCTGTGCGATGCCACCAATCCGGAAGCGGTTGAAAAGGTGTTTGCCGCCAAGAAACGCGTCAAGCTGGGCCCCCTGCCGGTACAGATCGCCGACCCGGCCCGTATCCGCGAATATGTCATACTGCCCGAGGGAAAGCGGAGGCAGGCGGTCGAAGCCATGCTTCCCGGTGAGATATGCTTTATTCTGCCTCAGCTCTATCCTTTCTGCGAGCGGCTGACCTGCGGGCTTGGCACCATCGCCATTTCATCGACGACACATCCGGTTTTCCGCGCGGTGCTGGAGGAATTCGAAGGGCCGGTCGCCGCCACCAGCGCCAATATTTCCGGTCAGGGGGATATCCATGTCAGCCTGGAAAAGGCCGCTTATGACCTTGGCGAACAGGTGGATGCCTATCTCGATGACGGCCCGACCTCAGCCGGGCAGGCCGCCGGCAGCCGTTCCATGAACACCATCGTCGATCTGACCTTCGATGTGCCGATGATGGTCCGCGAAGGCTGGGTGCCAACTGATGAGGTCCGCCGCCACCTGCCCGATCTGGTGGTCGACACCACCCTGTACAAAAACCTGCTTGCCGAACGCGCCAGAGCACGAACAGGAAGTGGTCAGAATGGATAAAATTTTATAAGCCTTTGAAATAAATAAAAAATATTGACAGACCGAAGCCGCGGACGCAATCATGCCTCATGGTCGATATTCTACCCATAGCCGTATCCGGCATGAACGCGGCGTCACGGAAACTGGTCGTCTCCGCCAGCAATACCGTCAATGCCCGTTCCACCAAACCGGTGGAAAAAGGCGAAGCCGTCAGCGCCGCCAGGGTCACGGCGGCCTATCGGGCGCAGGATGCGGATCTCACATCCGCCCCCGGCGGCGGGGTCCGGGCGGTCGTCCGCGAACGCGATCCCTCCGCCTATGCCGGGCCGGATCCGTCCAGCCCCACCGGATACAGCGCCTTCCCCAATGTCAATTACATTGATGAAGCCGTCACCCAGAAACAGGCCGCCCTGCAGTACAAGGCGGCCGCATCCCTGGTGCGCACCCAGGAAGATATGGACCGTGCATTGCTGTCGGCCTTCGACGGGAAAGAGAAATAACGCCTGAAACCGGCAAGCCGCCGCCCCCGCCGCCCGGGCAGGGACGGCGCATCCACCTCAGGCCGCCCGGCCGTAATAGCCATTGCCCGCCGCCACCAGCGCACGCAGCGACTGCGGTGGGCTGAAACGCTCACCGTATTTCCGGGCCAGATTCTCGCAACGGGCAATGAAGACATCCGCCCCGACCTCATCGACCAGGCTGGCGACACCGCCATGGAAGGGCGGAAAACCCCAGCCCATGACCGAACCGACATCGGCATCGCGCGGATCCTCGATCACGCCTTCTTCCATGCAGCGGGCGCTTTCCACTGCCTGGATGTAGAGCATGCGCTGCATCAGCTCCTGAACATCGGGCTGGCTGGCCGCCAGCGAATATTGCTCGCCAATGCCGGGCCACAGGAATTTCGGACCATCACCAGGATATTCGTAAAATCCCTTGCCCGCCTTCTTGCCGATACGGCCCAGCTCCTCGACCCATTTGACGATGACATCATCGCCGGGCTGCGCCACATAAGATTCACCGAGATCGGCCATGGTCTGTTTCATGATCTTGTACATCAGCTCGATCGAGACCTCATCGGCCAGCGCCAGCGGCCCGACCGGCATACCGGCCATGCGTCCGGCATTCTCGATCAGTGCCGGTTTCACGCCTTCGGCCAGCATGGCCAGCCCTTCGCGCACGTATGTTGCAAACACCCGGCTGGTAAAAAAGCCCCGGCTGTCATTGACGACAATCGGTGTCTTGCCAATGGCACGAACGAAATCCATCGCCCGGGCCAGGGCGACATCGCCGGTTTCGCGCCCGCGAATGATTTCGACCAGCGGCATTTTCTCGACCGGAGAGAAGAAATGCAGGCCGATGAACATGGCCGGACGGCGGCTGGCCTCGGCCAGGCCGGAAATCGGCAGGGTCGAGGTATTGGAGGCAAAAACCGCATCCTCACCAATCACCGCTTCGGCCCTGGCGGTAACATCGGCCTTGATGGCGCGGTCCTCGAACACCGCCTCGATCACCAGTTCGCAACCGGCCAGATCATTGAAATCGGTCGTCGGGTGAATACGCCTGAGCAAGGCATCGGCCTGATCCTGCCTCATGCGCCCGCGTCTGATCTGTTTTTCGAGCAGGCCGCGGCTGTAATCACGCCCCTTTTGCGCCGCTTCCATGCTGGTATCGATCAGGACGACCTCCATACCCGCTGCGGCGGTGACATAGGCGATTCCCGCCCCCATCATCCCCGCGCCAAGCACGCCGATACGGCTGAAACGACCCTTTGCAACATCCTTCGGACGGCGCGACAATTTATTGGCATCTGTCATCGAGAAGAAGAAACGGATCATGTTCTTCGCTTCCGGTGACAGCAGGCAATTGGCGAAATAGCGGGTTTCGATCTTCAGCCCCGTATCCAGATTGGTCTGAAGCCCCTCGAACACGCAGGACATGATGTTGCGCTGCGCGGGATAGTTGCCATAGGTCTTCTCGCGCAGCAGGGCATTGCCGGCAATGAAGAACTGCTGAATTTTGGGCGACTGAACGGCACCGCCGGGAATGCGGTATCCTTTGCGGTCCCAGGGCTGGAGAATTTTTTCATCCCCCTGTTCCAGCACCCATTGACGGGCACGGGCAACCAGTTCCGCCGCCGGAACCAAGGCATCGACCATACCCATTTTCAACGCCCGGTGCTGGTCGACATCGCGGCCTTCCAGCATCAGCGGCACGGCCTGCTCAATTCCGATCAGCCGGGGCAGGCGCTGGGTGCCGCCACCACCGGGCAGCAGGCCCAGCTTGCTTTCCGGAAGGCCGATCTTGATACGCCCCTCCTCGGCCGCGATACGGTGATGGCAGGCCAGGCACAATTCATAACCGCCCCCCAGCGCGTGGCCGTTGATTGCCGCGACAAAGGGCTTTCCCCCGGTTTCCAGGCGGCGGAAAAGCTGCTGGATGCGCTCTCCCTTTGCATAGATCTCCTCAGCCGTATCGCCCATTTCCTCAAGCATGCGGATATCGGCACCGACAATGAATTCCTTATGCGATGAGGTAACGACCGCCCCCTTGATGGCCTCATCATTCAGCACTTTCTCCATTGCCGCCTCGAAGGCGGCGATACTGGCCTCGTTCAGCACATTCATCGGCCGGTCGGTAACGTTCCAGGTCAGAACAGCGACCCCGTCGGCTTCAACATGAAATTCGATCATATTCCCTTACCGCCCGCCAGTGCGGGCGCCCTGTTCAGATAATGTTCCGGTTTCCGTGGCTCGTTTCAGACCCGCTCAATGATGGTCGCCGTGCCCATGCCCGCGCCGACACAAAGCGTCACCAGCGCGGTGTTGAGATCGCGCCGCTCCAGCTCGTCCAGCACCGTGCCCAAAATCATCGCCCCCGTTGCCCCCAGCGGGTGACCCATGGCGATGGCACCGCCATTGACGTTGATCTGATCATGCGGAATGTCCATCAGTTCCATAAAGCGCAGAACGACGGAGGCAAAGGCCTCGTTCAGTTCCCACAGATCAATATCGGCCTTGGTCATTCCGGCCCGCTTCAGCGCCTTCTCGGCCGCATAGGAGGGACCCGTCAGCATGATCGAGGGCTCCGAACCGATCGAGGTGAAGGCCCGGATGCGCGCCCGCGGCTTCAGCCCGGCGGCCTTGCCCGCCTCGGGAGAGCCGATCAGCACCGCCGCGGCGCCATCGACAATGCCCGAGGAATTGCCCGCATGATGCACGTGATCGATGCGTTCCACCTCCGGATAGCGCTGTTTGACCACGGAATCGAAACCGTAATTCTCGCCCTGGATCCTGAAGGAAGGCTCCAGCGCCGCCAGGCTCTGCATCGTGGTTTCAGGGCGCATATGCTCGTCATGATCGAGCACCGTCACACCGTTGATATCCTTCACCGGCGCCACGGATCGGGCAAAACGGCCCTCCTTCCAGGCCTCGGCGGCGCGGCGCTGGCTTTCCACTGCATAGGCGTCGACATCGTCGCGGCTGAAACCATGCAGGGTGGCGATCAGATCGGCGCTCACCCCCTGAGGGGCAAAATAGGTCTTGAAAGCCACGGCCGGATCCGAGGCCCAGGCCCCGCCGGAGGACATCATCGGCACCCGGCTCATGCTTTCAACCCCGCCGCCAATGGCGAAATCCGACTGGCCGGACATCACCTGCGCCGCCGCCATGTTGCAGGCCTCCAGCCCGCTGGCGCAGAAACGGTTGATCTGTACGCCCGAGGTGGTTTCGGCATAATCGGCATTCAGCACCGCAACACGTGCGATATCCGCCCCCTGCTCGCCCACCGGCTCCACACAGCCCAGAACGACATCATCGACAAGGCTGGTATCCAGTTCGTTGCGGTCGCGGATTTCCTTCAGCACATGGCTGGCCAGGGAAATCGGCGTCATGCTGTTCAGCGACCCACCCTTGCGGCCCTTGCCGCGCGGGGTTCTGACCGTGTCATATATCAGGGCTTCCGTCATCGTTCCCTCCTGTTCCGGCGGCACAGCGCCGCGTATCGAATCCTTCCTGCGGCAATCGCCTGATCATACCAGGGAGCGGCCGATCAGTTCCTTCATGATTTCATTGGTACCGCCGTAAATGCGCTGAACGCGCGCATCGGCAAAGGCACGGGTAATGGGATATTCCCACATATAGCCATAACCGCCATGAAGCTGCACGCCTTCGTCCAGCACCCTGCACTGCAGATCCGAACACCAGTATTTGGCCATGGCCGCCGTGGTCGGGTCCAGCGCGTTTTTCAGAACGTCCTCCATGCAGCGGTCGACGAAGACGCGCCCGATCTGAATTTCGGTCGCCATTTCCGCCAGCTTGAATCGCGTGTTCTGAAAATCGGCAATCCTCTTGCCGAACGCCTTGCGCTCCTTGACGTAATCCTGGGTCCAGCGCAAGGCCGCCTCGGCATTGGCAATGGCGGATATGGCAATCTGCAGACGCTCCCAGGCCAGTTCCTGCATCAGATAGATGAAGCCCTGCCCTTCAGCGCCGAGCATGTTGGAAACCGGCACCCGCACATCATCAAAAAACAGTTCGGCCGTATCCTGGGCCTTCATGCCCATCTTCTTCAGCCGCTTGCCCTTGCGGAAACCGGCCCGGTCACCTTCCACCAGCACCAGGGATATCCCCTTGGCCCCCTGGCTGGGATCGGTCTTGCAGACAACGATCACGATATCCGCATGCCAGCCATTGGTGATGAAGGTCTTGGCGCCGTTGATCACCAGCTCATCGCCGTCCCGGATGGCCGTGGTCTTGACCGCCTGCAGATCGGATCCGCCGCCCGGTTCCGTCATGGCGATGGCGCCGATGGCCCGTCCGGCCGCCATTTCCGGCAGCCAGCGCTTTTTCTGCTCCTCACTGCCGTAATGCAGGATATAGGGTGCAACGATATCCGAATGCAGCGAAAACCCGGGGCCGGAACAGCCCACACGCGCCTGTTCCTCGATCAGAAT
>CAYXDL010000010.1:0-16671 GCA_964463775.1 uncultured Hyphomicrobiales bacterium | reverse complement strand
CCGATACCACCGGGCGGCGGTAAATGGCCTGATATTGGGCAATGTTCAAATCTGACATGGCAATTTCCACGGGGCTTGGAAGATTGCATACACTACACGGCAACCGGCGGCACCATGCCGCCCGGAGTCTGTATTTTGCACAAACAATATTAATGCCGCGTAAATGACAAGCGCAGACAGCGCGGCTTTCAGGTGCAGCGGTTCATATCCGCCCCTTTTCCACAGCCTCGAAAGCCTCATGGGTGGAAAGGAAAATATGCCCGCCGGCCTGTTTCAGATGTTCGGGGAAACCGACGGCCTCCAGCTTGTCCATCACCGGACCCTTGACCTCCGACAGGTGAAACCGCACGCCGGCCATGGACAGCTCGGAGATCAGTTTCTCCAGCGTTTCCAGCGCGCTGGCATCGATGGCATTGACCGCCGAACAGATCAGAAGCACATGGCGGACCCGCGGGTTGTCCGCCGTCTCACCAAGCAGCCGCTCTTCCAGATAGTTTGCATTGGCGAAATAAAGACTCTCATCCACCCGCACCGCCAGAAGGTCGGGCAGGGTGCGCACCTTGTGGCGCTTGATATTGCGGAAATGCTCACTGTTGCCGACCCGGCCGACAATCGCCATGTGGGGACGGCTGGTCCGCCACAGATAGAGAAACAGCGACAAGACGACGCCGGTGGCAATCCCTTCTTCGATCCCCATCGTCAGCACGGCAAGGAAGGTCATGCCCAGGGCCATGCCGTCGCGCTTGTCATAGCGCCAGACTTCCACGGGCGTTTTCAGATCAACCAGCCCCAGAACGGCGATCACGATGATCGCCGCCAATACCGCCTGCGGCAGATCCGTCAGGGCCGGAGCAAACGTCACCAGCGACAGGGCGATCAGGCAGGCCGTGACGATTGCGGCAAGCTGCGTGTTGGCGCCGGCCTCGAAATTGACGACGGAACGCGAGAAACCGCCGCAGACAGGGCTGGCCCCGCTGAAAGCACCGGCAATATTGGCAAATCCAAGCCCGAGGAGTTCCGAATTGGCATCGATTTTCTGGCGTTTGCGGCTGGCCAGCGCACGGCCGACGGCCACGCTTTCGACAAAACTGACCAGGGCGATCAGCGCCGCCGAAGGCACCAGTTTCACCCATGGCACATTGACGAAATCCGGAACGCTCAATGGCGGTAGCCCGGCCGGAATGGCCCCAACGACATTGAGGCCTGAACGCTCATGAAGCATGAAGGTGGCCGATATCCCCGTCATCACCACCACCAGAACCAGAGGCCCGGCCTTGACGATCAGCCCGGCCAGGTGTTCCGGTACGCCACGGGATTTCAGCAGCCGCGGCAGCGGCCCGCGGATGAACAGCAGCAGGGCCATGGAGGAAAATCCGATCGCCATCGCCACACCATTGGCATTTCCCATCTGCGAGAACAATTGTTCCAGGGTCTGGTCAATCCGTAGACCACGGGGCACGGAAAGGCCGAAAAGATGCTTCAGCTGACTGGCGGCAATCAGCAGCGCCGCCGCCGATGTAAAGCCTGACATGACCGGATGGGAGAGGAAATTGGCTACCCAACCCATGCGCAGGATGCCCGTTACCAGCAACATCACCCCGACCAGCATCGACAGCACCAGCGCCCCGGCGACATAAAGCGCGCCGCCGTCAGGGGCAATACTTCCCAATGCCGCCGCCACCATCAGCGAGGCCACGGCCACCGGCCCGACCGCCAGCGCCCGGGAGGAGCCGAACAACGCATAGACAATCGGCGGGACAATCGAGGCGTAAAGCCCGATTTCCGGCGGCAGGCCGGCCAGCAGGGAATAAGCCATGGCCTGGGGAATCAGCAGAATCGCCGTGATCGTACCGGCAATGAGATCACCCGCCAGATCCTCGCGCCGGTAATGAAGCAGCCAGTCGGCCGCAGGCATGTAACGTTTCAGCCGGAAGCCGCCATTGCCTGTCGCATCACCTGTGCTCATGTCAGGGTTTCTCCGCCGCCGTCTTGTTTTCACCGGGCATCCCCCCGGATACCGCACCACCCGGCATTGGCGCCGGCGCGCAGATGCCGCTTTCACAGAAAGCCAGATAAAGCTGCTCGATCACCTGGTGGATGCGCTTATCCGCCAGACTGTAATAAATGGTCTGTCCCTCACGGCGGGTCTTCACCAATCCTTCCCGGCGCAACACCGCCAGCTGCTGCGAGGCACTCGCCTGACGGATACCGAACGATGCAGCCAGTTCCCCCACCGAAACCTCCCCCCTGGTCATCAGACACAACATCATCAGCCTATGTTCATTGGCCAGGGAACGCAAAAATTCGCTGGCCTGGCGGACCGATTTCTGCATTTCCATTAAATTCATACTTGCTTATATACATAGATAAGAATATATTATCAACAGATTTATTTTGTATTTATGCTGCCACCATGGGTCGGCACATGCAAGTGACACTGACAAGAAGCGGAGCAGAAATCATGACGAGCACCCGACAGCGCCCTGAGGTAAAGGCCTTTTTTGATCCGGCGACATATACCATCACCTATGTGATCCACGCCCCGGACGGGCGGCAGGCCGCCGTCATAGACCCGGTGCTGGATTTCGATCCCCGCTCCGGCAAGACCGCTACGGCCAATGCCGAAAAGGTTGCCGCCTATATCGAGGAGAAGGGGCTGGAACTGCACTGGCTTCTGGAAACGCATGCGCATGCCGATCATCTCTCGGCCTCCCCCTGGCTGCAGGACCGCCTGGGCGGAAAAATCGTCATCGGCGCCCATATTACCGAGGTGCAGAAGGTATTCAGAAACATCTTCAATCTGGAAAAACAGTTTCTGCCCGACGGACGGCAGTTCGACCGCCTGGTTACCGAGGGCGACACCCTGATGCTGGACGGGCTTGAGATCCGGGTCATGCATACGCCGGGGCATACACCGGCCTGCGTCACTTATGTGGCAGGGGATGCCGCCTTCGTCGGCGACACCCTGTTCATGCCCGATTACGGCACCGCGCGTTGCGATTTCCCCGGTGGCGATGCCGCCACGCTTTACGATTCGATTCCGAAAATCCTTTCCCTGCCCGACGATACCCGTTTGTTCATGTGCCACGATTACGGCACTGAGACCCGCAAGGAATACGCCTGGGAAACCACCGTCGCCGAGGAACGGGCCAAAAACGTTCATATCCACGAAGGGGTGGGCAAGGATGAATTCATCCGCCTGCGCAAGGAACGCGACAGTAAACTGGCAGCCCCCGTGCTTCTGTGGCCCTCCGTTCAGGTCAATATCCGCGCCGGGCATTTCCCCCCGGCGGAAGACAACGGCATGGTCTATCTGAAAATTCCGGTCAACGCCATATAGCCTCTCCCGCCCCGGCGATGCCGGGCGGAAAAGACGGCTGGTTTTGCTCCTCTTTTCCTGTCCGGGTTTTCCGTTTCCCTCCTTCCCCTCCCCCCGGGGAACGGGACGCCCGGCGGGCCGGGCCGCCGCTTTCGGGCGGCGGCCCCTTCCCGTATTGCCTGCATGCGGTGATAGTGGCATGTTACGCGCCGCCGAACATGATACCGGCATTGAGCTGAGGCAATCACCATGGATGGGACGGAATGGACAACGACCCCCTGATTCTGCACGGCCTGAAAACTTGCGACACCTGCCGCAAGGCCCGGCAATGGCTGCGTGAACGCGCACGCCCCGTCGAATTACGGGATTTCCACGATACCCCGCCCACGGCCGATGAAATTGCTCTGTGGGCCGATGCCATGGGCGGCGGGCTGAAGGGAAGGCTGAAGCTGCTGAACAAACGCTCACGCACCTGGCGCGATCTCACCCCGGAACAAAAGGCCATGGCCGGCGATGAAGCCGCTCTGACGGAGCTTCTGATCCGCTATCCGGCCCTGATCAAACGGCCTCTTTTCACCGGCGGCGGTCTGCGCCAGGCCCTGCAGGGCTTTGATGACCGCATCAAGGGCGAACTGATGGCCATGCGCTGAGCATACGCCGCCGGCACGGCTCACAATGGCGCCACGGAAGTTTTCCCGCCTTCCGTATCCAGCCACCACTCATCCCCCGTGGCGGTATCATGCTGAAGGACCCGGATATCCCATGAACGCCGAAAGGTAAGGGACCTGTTTTCAATCTTTCGCGCAAAGGTCGTCAACCCGATGACATTCAGCCCCTCTCCCCGGTGTACGGGCAGAAGAACGCATTCATAACTGTCATAATCCGGATGGCGGTCGACATCCTGAACCCTTATGGCCGCAGCCGTCCCCTTGAAAGCATCCTGCAGAACCCTGGCCAGAAACGGGGCATAGGGGCGGTTCAGAGCCTCCTGCACTTTCCGGCCGCGCAACTCACCCCCGTGAAGACGGCAGATTTCCGTTCCGGCAAGGCGATAGACCGGCACGGCCTGTCCCTCACCGGATAATTCGGAAATCCAGATATGCGCCAGCAGGTGCGGAATATCCAGCGGATCGACATCCCGCCAATGGGGCATGCCGTCACCGGCACGCCGCGATTGCCAGTATCCGATAAGCTGGCGTTGCGCCGGGCCGGGACGGAACGGGGCAAACATCTCCGTTGCCGAAAATGTTTCTCCATATCCCGTGTCACCCGTTGAAATCATGCAAATTTTACCCATTCTCCATAACCCGGCCATCATCCGCGGCTTTCCGTATCAGCAATCAATGCATGGATCGCCAATGCGGCGGCACGTATATAGTATATATAGGTCGTATGCCAATAAAAAACAGATAATAGCGGATTGTAATTATGGTTAATGAAAATTAACCATAATATTCACATAGCATAAAATGCTACTTCCACTAATCAAGAAGAATAAGTATATCTTTTTTCGAACAAAAGATGTGAAGCTGATCACATTCTTTGATCCCGGAAAGTGCCGAAGGACCATTCTGGACACTGACCGTCATTGATTGCCCTGTCATTCCCTCAACAAACAGTGAGGAATAGCCTCCGAAATAGGCATGGTCGGTCATCCGCACAGGGATGCACACATCGTCATCGCCCGCCCCCTCGCCAAGGCGGAAACTTTCCGGGCGGACAGCCAGGGTCAGCACCGTTCCCACGACAGGCGCCGCCGGCATCTCCGGGCGGGGCAGAGCGATCCGGCCCAAAGCATCGGCATCAAGATGCAGCTCATCGCCCTCCGCCCCGATCACACGGGCCTCGAACAGGTTGATCTTGCCGATGAAATCGGCAACGAAACGGCAGTTGGGACGGCTGTACAATTCTTCCGGTGCCGCAAGCTGGCGTACCTTCCCCGCCTCCATGACCGCAATGCGGTCGGCCATGGACAGGGCCTCGCCCTGATCGTGGGTGACGATGATAAAGGTGATGCCAACCGATTTCTGCAGCCGGGTCAGTTCAAGCTGCATAGCCTCACGCAGCTTGGCATCCAGCGCCGAAAGAGGTTCGTCAAGCAACAGAATCTTCGGCCTCTTCACCAGAGCGCGGGCCAGGGCCACCCGCTGCCGCTGCCCGCCGGAGAGCTGATCCGGCTTGCGCGTGGCAAATCCTTCCAGCTTCACCAGGGAGAGCGCCTCCTCCACCTTGGGGCGGATTTCCTGGCGCGGTGTTCCGGCCACCTTCAGCCCGTAAGCGACATTGTCAAACACGCTCATATGCGGAAAAACCGCATAGGACTGAAATACCATGTTGACCGGCCGCTGGTTCGGCGGCACTGCCGAAATATCGCTCCCTTCCAGCAGAATGCCCCCCTCGCTCGGCGTCTCGAATCCGGCGATCATGCGCAGCAATGTCGTCTTGCCGCAACCGGAGGGGCCCAGCAGGGCGAAGAATTCCCCCTCCCGGATATCGAGGGAAACATCATCCACCGCCGTGACCGAACTGCCAAAACGCTTCGTCACCCCGCTGATGGAGAGTATGGGCTTCTTATCCTGCATGATCCTGGCGTCCGTCCTGGCTGGATCGGCTCTGCAGCCACATGGCCACAGCCGTGAAAACAATGGTAATGGCGATCAGCACCGTCGAAGCGGCATTAACCTCCGGCGTCACGGAAAAGCGCACCATCGAATAAACCTTGATCGGAAAGGTCACCGTATCGGGACCGGAAGTGAAAAAGGTAATGACGAAATCATCAAGCGACAGGGTGAAGGCCAGAAGACCTCCCGCCACCAATCCGGGCGTCATGAAGGGAATGATGATGTCGCGCATCGTCTGCCATTCGCTGGCGCCAAGATCCTTGGCCGCCTCCTCCTCCTCGCGGTTGAAGGAGGCCAGGCGGGCGCGGACGATCATCGCCACGAACGGGTAACTGAAGGTGATGTGCGCGATGGTGATCGCCCCCAGATTGAACGGCCAGATCAGATCCGTCGGCCAGCCGGTCCGGATGAAAAAGGCCATCATCGCCACCCCCATGCAGATCTCGGGAATGACGATCGGCAGAGCCATCGCCCCCTCCACCGGCGCCTTGAAGGGAAAACGGAACCGCCACAGCATGATCGCGGTCATGGCCCCGAGAATCACGGAAACCACGGTGGAGACACCGGCAATGGTCAAAGAGTTGACGAAGGCCTCGATCAGCCCGTCATTGTTCAGCGCCTTCTCGTAATATTTCAGCGTGAAACCGCGCCAGACGATATTGCGCCGGGAATTGTTGAAACTGAACAGGATGAGGATGATGATCGGCGCATACAGAAACACCAGACTGGCGGCAAAGACCAGCCGCAGGAAAAGGCGCCGATGGTAATCGAGCGGCCCCGGACGGTCTTCGGGGCGGCGGCGAGCGGGCCAAAACATCACGCCGCCTCCATCGCCGATTTGCCCCTGGCAAGAACCGAGCGCAATGCCAGGGCAAAAAAGGTCAGATACATCAGAATAAAGGACAGGGCAGCGCCAAACGGCCAGTCATTGGCCGATTTGAATTGCCGTTCGATCACATTGGCGATCAGCTGGCTGTCGGTTCCGCCCAGAAGTTCCGGCTGCAGGAAGGAGCCAAGCGCCGGAATGAAAGTGATGATCACCCCGGATACAATGCCGCCCGCTGCCATGGGCACGACAACGGAAAAGAACGTCCTGACCTGTCCGGCGCCAAGATCGAGACTGGCCTCGATCATCGAACGGTCGAGACGTTCCAGCGCCGCATACAGCGGCAGCACCATGAAGGGCAGGAACACATAAACCAGCCCGAAGGCCACGGCAAAATTGTTGTAAAGCAACTCCAGCGGTTCGAACCGGGCCCCAAGGAGCTGATATTGCCCGAGCCCCAGAAAACCCAGCAGCCCGTCCGCCTGCCGCCACAACCATTCGAGGGAGAAATTGATGTATCCGCGCACCCGCAGAACCGCGATCAGCGCATAGGTACGGATCAGCAGATTGGTCCAGAAAGGCAATACGATCAGCAGCAGCAGCCAGGGCTTTACCCTTTTTGGGGCAAAAGAGATCAGCAGCGCCACCGGAAAGGCGACCACCAGGCAGATCACGGTTATCGCCACCGCCATGACAATGCTTTTGAGCAGGATCTCCAGATAAATCGGCTCCATGGCGCGGGCGTAATTGTCCAGCGTCCAGGTCAGGGCGACATCGACAATGCCCCGTTTCTCACCGAAGGAGATCAGCCAGATCAGGCTCAGCGGAAGAAGAAAGAAGACCACCAGCCAGCCGACAGGCGGCAGGCTGATGATCCAGAAAAAGAGGGGGGAACGGCGCCAGCTGTCCATCGTTCAGCTGCGCCCTCCTGCCGCCTTCTGCTCCATGCCTTCCGGCGGCATGGCCTCCCCCCTGCGCATCATGTGGGGATCACGAGGCCTGGATACGGGTCCAGGCATCGTTGATCATCCGGTAGTAATCCTCGCCCAGATAGACGGCGCTTTCGCATTTGGCCAGCGTCGCATCATCCGGGAAGATGGCCGGATTGTTGCGGTATTCATCGCTCATCAGGGCCTTGGCCGCCTTGTTCGGCGTCGCATACTGGATAAAATCGGCGATCTCGGCCCCGACCTTGGCATCAAGAATGAAGTTGATGAAGGCATGGGCATTGTTCGGATGCGGCGCGCCTTTGGGAATGGCCAGCGTATCCTGCCACAACAACGCCCCTTCCTTGGGCACGACATAGCCGATATCGTCATCCTCTTCCTGCACCTGGATGATATCGCCGTTCCATTCCATGGCCAGGTCGACCTCACCCGACAGCAGCAGATCCTGCCCGTTGTCCTTGGCAAAGACCTTGGCGTACTTCTTGGCCTTCTTCAGCAGCGCCTCGGCTTCGGCAATCTGCTTCGGGTCGGTGGAGTTGAGCGAATAGCCAAGATATTTCAGCGCGATGCCGATAACCGTCGTCGCCTCACTCATCAGGGCGATGCGGCCGGCATATTTATCGTCATCGAAGACGTATTTCCAGCTGTCCGGCACGCCGTCGACCTTCGATTTGCGATAGCCGATGCCGATGGTGCCCCACATATAGGGCATGGAATATTTCCGCCCCGGATCGAAGCTTGCATCCTGAAATACCGGATCGACATTGGCGAAATTCGGAATCTTCGAATGGTCGAGAGGAATCAGCATACCGGCCCGAATCATGCGTTCCGCATAATCATTGGTCGGCACGATCAGATCATAGCCCGGATTGCCTTCCTTGAGCTTGGCGAACAGCTCATCATTATCGGCGAACAGGTCCATCTTGACCTTGATGCCCGTCGCCTTCTTGAAATCGTCCAGCGTCGTCTCGCCGATATAGGTGTCCCAGTTGTAGAAATTGAGTTTCGGCTCCTCCGCCGAAAAGCCGAGCTTCGGCATCAGCGTCACCCCGGCGGCAACCGCCCCCGTACCTGCGAGAAAGGAACGCCGGGATACCGGCTTCTTGCGCAGCGATTTCATGACTCCCTCCATTTACCCGGCCGGAGCGGCACACCCTGCCCCGGCTGCTTTTGTTCCCTGGCGATTCCCGCCGGCAATGCCCCCCGGCCTGCAGCCGGGAGAGGCGGAAAACATCAGCCTCCCATCATGTCAGGAACGCCCGGAGGCGCAAGACATGATACCCGATTCTTGTTGTTTTTCAGGCCGTGGAATTTGACCCTGAAACCGGATCATTGTCAAATTTTGATAAAAAATACAATTTTGGGCCTGCCCTCAGCACCCGGCACGGCAGCCATGCAAAAACATCCCGATCGCCTGATCGACCATCTTGTTTCTCTCCTCCTCATCGGGCAGGCATTGGCAGTTCAGCAGGCACCCCATGAAGCGGATGGAGACCAGCGCGCCGAAAAAGGATGCTGCCGCACGCTCGGGATCGCTCAGCTTCAGGTCGCCGCTCTTCACCCATCTGGCCAATTCCGCCGAAAACTGACGCAGGGTCTCGCCGGGGCCGGATTCGTAGAACCGCCGGCCCAGATCGGGAAACTGCTCCGCCTGCCCGATAAAGGCCCGCAATATGGCAATCTGGCCCGGATCGTAGAGAAAGGTAAGCAGCGTCTGCGCATAGCCCCGCAGGCTGTCCTCCATACAGCTGCATTCCTTCAGGGCGAGTTGCGCCTGTTCGCGAACCGTCGTGCAGTATTCGGTCATCACTTCGGCGAACAAGGCCTCCTTGGAGGTGAAATGGCTGTAAACGGTACGCTTCGACACCCCCGCTTCGGCCGCCACGGCATCCATGCTGACATCGCCATAGGCATGCTCGCTGAACAGCTTGACTGCCGCATTGACGATGTCCAGGCGCTTGCGCGCGCTTCGGCTCAGCACCTTGCCGACCACGCATTTTTTTCTGCCGCTTCCATCTGCCTTCATAAACAATCCGTTCTCTTCATCCTGCTTTCTTATCCGCCAAATGTGCCGGAAACCCCATTGCGATGACACGCAAAAAAGTAAACTGCTCCGGACAGTTTACTTTTCTCTCCGGATGTGTAAACTGCACGGTGCAGTATACATCAGTATCCCGCATTCGGGTGATTTTTTGCAATGCGGCATACAAATGACGTCGCTCCGCGACCGGGTACAGCCCCTGAGACGAGGACAGATATACCATGATCAAACAAACGGAAAAATGGGCTATCGCCTATGCCGGTGCCGTCGTGCGCTGGCGCTGGCTGGTCATCCTTGTGATGCTGGCGGCCAGCGCCGTCGCCATCGCCGGGGCCGGGCGGCTGGCCTTCACCAGTGACTACCGGGTCTTTTTCGGCGCCTCCAACCCGCAGTTGCAGGCTTTCGAGGCCCTGCAGAACATCTATACCCGTTCCGACAACATCCTGTTCGTTCTCAAACCGGCAAAAGGCAAGGTCTTCACCCGTGAAAGGCTGGCCGCCATCGCGGAACTGACCGAAGAGTCCTGGCGGATCCCCAATTCGACGCGTGTCGATTCCATCACCAATTTTCAGAACACCATTGCCGAGGGTGATGATCTGACCGTCGCCGATCTGGTTGAGAATCCGCTTAACCTTGACGACAAGGATCTTGCCTATATCGAAAAGACGGCCCTGAGCGAGCCGGCACTGGCCAACCGCCTTATTTCCGCCGATGGCACCACCACCGCCGTCGCCGTTACCCTGCTGCTGCCTCCCGGTGATGACAAGGCGCTGATGGATACGGTTGAAGCAGCCGAAAAGACCGCGGCGGTTTTTTCCGCACGTTATCCTGAATTTCGTCTTGCCGTAACCGGGCTGGCCCCATTATCCGCCGCTTTTCAGCGCGCCAGCATGGGCGACATGCAGTTCCTGATACCGATCATGTTCCTGGTGATCGTCATCTCAATCTTCGCCTTCCTGCGCTCCGTTACCGGCACGGCGGTCACCATCCTGATCACCGCCCTGTCGGCCATGGCGGCGATGGGGCTGGCCGGATGGGCCGGGATCCGCCTGACGCCGCCTTCGGCCAGCGCACCGATCATCATTCTGACCATCGCCATCGCCGATTGCATCCATATCCTGGTGACAATGTTCCATGAAATGCGCCAGGGCAGGAGCAAGCAGGGAGCAATCATCGAAAGTCTGCGCATCAACACCCAGCCGGTGTTCCTGACCAGCCTGACGACGATCATCGGCTTTCTCTCGATGAACTTCTCGGATGCGCCGCCTTTCCACGATCTGGGCAATATCGCTGCTACTGGCGTATTCGTCGCCTGGGTACTGGCCATGACCCTGCTGCCCGCAGCCATGGCCGTACTGCCCGTGCGCACGCCCAGGGGCGGCCGGGGGCGCATCCATGCCATGGAACGGCTGGCCGATTTCGTCATCACGCGGCGCAATGCCCTGCTGATTGGCGTCGGTGCCGCTTCTGCCCTGCTGATCTCCGCCATGTCGTTGATCCAGCTCGACGACCGCTTCGTCGAATATTTCGACGAAACCATTCCTTTCCGCGTCGATACGGACTTCGCCCGCAGAAACCTGGCCGGCATCTATCAGGTGGAGTTCTCGGTCGGCGCCGAAGGCTCCGGAGGCATTTCCGACCCTGCCTATCTGAGCAAGATCGAGGCATTCGCCAACTGGCTGCGCACCCAGCCCGGCGTCACCCATGTCAACGTGCTTTCCGATGTCATGAAGCGCATCAACAAGTCCATGCATGGCGATGATGAAGGCTTCTACCGCCTGCCCGAAGAACGCGATCTGGCGGCACAGTACCTGCTGCTGTACGAACTGTCCCTGCCCTATGGGCTGGATCTGAACAGCCAGATCAATGTTGACAAATCGGCCAGCCGCCTGACGGTGACGCTCGATGATGTCAAGACCAGTGAAATGCGTGCCCTGGCACGCCGGGCTGAAGACTGGCTGAAACGCAATGCGCCACCCTATATGGCAGCGGAAGGCACCGGCGCCTCGATCATGTTTGCCTATATTTCCGAACGCAATATCCGCTCAATGCTCCTCGGCACGCTGCTGGCCTTTCTGCTGATTTCCGCCTCCATGGTCGTTGCGCTGCGCAGCATAAAGATGGGGCTGATCAGCCTGATCCCCAACATGATTCCTGCCGCAATCGCCTTCGGAATCTGGGGAATTTTCGTCGGTCAGGTCGGTATTGCCGTATCGGTCGTCGCCGCTTCCTCCATGGGGCTGATCGTCGATGCCTCGGTGCATTTCCTGTCCAAATACATCCGGGCACGACGGGAACGGGGCCTGTCCCCCGACGATGCCGTTCGCTACAGCTTCTCGACCGTCGGCACGGCGCTGTGGGTCACCACCGCCATTCTCACCGCCGGATTTGGGGTACTGGCCTTCTCCAGCTTCGCGGTCAATGGCGATATGGGCCTGCTGATGGCCATCACCATCGTCATCGCCCTGATCATCGATTTTCTGCTGCTGCCGCCTCTGCTGCTGCTGTTTGAAGGCAGAAAAACGGCCGCCGTCACCTCACAACAGCCTGCTGAATGACCCGTTATCCGGATAAGAACATGAGGAAACCAACCATGAGGACTCTTTCCCTTGCCCTGCTTTTTGCCCTGAGCATCACCGCCCTGCCCACCCTCCCGGCCATGGCCGGCCCTGATGAAGACAGGGGGCGGGCCATTGCCGAGGAATGGGACCGGCGCGACCAGGGTTTCGGCGATACGGTATCGGTAATGAGAATGGTGCTGGAAAACGCTCACGGGCAGACAAGTGAACGGCGCATGCGTTTGAAAACCCTGGGAAACCCCGACCCGAAAGATGGCGACCGCAGCCTGGTGATCTTCGAAAAGCCAAGAGACATCAAGGGCACGGCACTGCTGACCTTTGCGCATATCCTGCAGCCGGATGATCAGTGGCTTTATCTGCCGGCAGTCAAGCGGATCAAGCGCATTTCATCAAAAAACAAATCCGGCCCCTTTGTCGGCAGTGAATTCGCCTATGAGGATTTCTCTGCCCAGGAGCTGGAAAAATACACGTACAAATTCCTGCGCGAGGAACCGTGTCTCCCGGGAGGCCAGGACATCTGCTTCGTTCTCGAACAGAAACCGTTGTATGAGAACTCCGGCTACACCCGCCTGATCGCCTGGTATGACAAGGACGAATACCGCCAGCGGCGTATCGAATATTACGATCGCAAGGGCAGCCTTCTGAAAACGCTGGTCTTTTCCGATTACCGCCAGCATCTCGGCAAATACTGGCGCCCGCATGACATGTACATGGTCAACGCCCAGAACGGCAAGAAAACCCGCCTGATCTTCGAAAAGATCACGTTTCGCAATGGCCTGAGCGAGCGGGATTTCAACCGCAACACCCTGAAACGGGCCCGCTGACAAGGACACGGTCACAATGATTGCCCTCGCACGGTCATGGTGTCTCCGCACCTGGCTGTTCTCCGCCCTGACCGCTTTTCTGCTCCTGCCCTCCGTTCCGGAAGTGGCGGCGCAGGAAATCGACTTTTCCGGCTTCATCGCCGGAGAGTTCCGGCTCTTTCCCGAACCGGCAAAGCATGGCGGCCAGAAGGATCAGCACCTGAACCCGTCATTGATTCTGCAGCCGGAACTGGCCCTCACCTGGGAGGGAGCGGCATTCCAGCGGCTCAGCTTCATTCCTTTTCTGCGCCTTGATGCCCAGGATGGAACCCGCACTCACAGCGACATTCGCGAACTGAACTATCTGTATGCCGCCGACGGCTGGGATATCCGCATAGGCATCGACAAGGTGTTCTGGGGCGTGGCTGAAAGCCGGCACCTGGTGGATATCGTCAACCAGACCGACCTGACCGAAAATCCGGACGGCGAAGACAAGCTGGGACAGCCGATGATCAATCTCGGCCTGCAGACAGCATGGGGTGACATCAACGCCTTTATCTTGCCCTATTTCCGCAAACGCAGCTTTCCCGGCCGCGCCGGGCGACTGCGTGCCGCCCTGCCTGTCAGCACGGGCACAGCACGCTATGAAAGTGCTGCCAGGCAATGGCATCCGGATTTCGCCCTACGCTATGCTGGGGTTTTCGGCGAATGGGATGTCGGTCTGTCGCAATTTTATGGCACCGCGCGCGAACCGATCCTCTCTCCGACGCTGGAGGGCGGCAGAGCGGTGCTGGTTCCCCGCTATCAGATCATCGCCCAGACCGGCGTGGATGTGCAGGCGACGCTCGACGATTGGCTCCTCAAGCTTGAAGCAATCCGCCGCAGCGGTCAGGGCGATGCCTTTTATGCCGTAACAGCCGGTTTCGAATACAGTTTTTACGGCGTCATTGCCGGAAGCGGTGACCTCGGCCTGGTCGGCGAATATCATTATGACGGACGTGACAGCAAGGCACCGCAAAGCCTTTATGACAAGGATATCTTTGTCGGTCTGCGCTTCACCCTGAATGATGAGGCCGATTCCAGCCTGCTGGCAGGCACCCTGACGGATCTGGGCAATGGCGCGTCGCTGCTGACGCTGGAGGGCGAGCGCCGCCTGAACGACACCTGGAAAATCGAAGTCGAGGCCACGGCCTTCGCCTTTGCCGATACGGATGATCCGGCCTATGCCCTGCGCGGCGACCATTACCTGCAGATCCGCCTGTCGCGCTATTTCTGAATGCCTGATATCGCCATATGCGGCACCATCCCGTATGAAATCAGGGTCAGAGTACCGCATGAGATTTGAGCCGCCAGAACGATCGTGATATGGCATGGCAACATGTTGCGATCACGACGGAAAGAGAATCATGCCCAGCCCCATCTGGTTCATTCTGCCGGGAGTCTTCCTGTGTCTGATCGGTCTGGGCCTTGCCGGCTGGCGGAATGATGTGGCCGAACCTCCGGCAAGACGCCTTGCCGGCATACCCGCCAATCTGGTGGCACTGATGCGTGGCCGCCGCAGGGCCGGACTGCATGGCTGGATCGGGCTCAAGGTGCTTTTCCTTGGCATCATCGCCATTCTCACCGGCATCGCCCTGCCCTGAATATACTTCCCCGGAAAGATGGACACTTCCCTGCTCAGGGGGCTTTTCGCCGCGGACATCTGCAGCCGGCAGACCTGTAGAGTAAGGAAATCATCTGCCGCTATACCCGTTGCAATCCCGGCCAAGCCCTGCCGACAGATGATCTTGCAGACAACGCCATGCCATTCAAAGACAGCGATGCAGGAGACTTGTTTTGCTATGCTCGCACCCGCAGCATATGCTGAAAAAATGCATAGCTAAAAATCCATAAAATCACTATTTTTAATACTAATAAACATTATTATTTGCGCTATATGATGCCTTGTCCCACCAACCAGGCGAAGAATAAAACGCAAGGACTGAGAATAATATTTCTTCAAATGTTTCCTGGCCGACGTCTGTTTCAGAGATCGGCCAGAGCGTGTGTTTCATATCCAAAGTATTCAGACTGTAGGGACTGGGCCTTCATCATGAGAATCCGGCGCACTGGTCAACCGCGTGGAATGAATTTGCGATTATATACGATTCATGAGGTGATCCCGCTTGTTTGGACAGTTTGACGGTTTCACTATAGTGTATTCCATTTGCTGATCATCCCGCCGCGGCAACCTTGGACAGATCCTTTGACCGTTCTAGCTTTTCATTCACCGATAATATCATCAAGAAGGGCGTAATCGTTTTCCCGCAGCGTTCCGATGACTGTGGCTATTTCATCCGCACCAACGTTAAGCGCTGCCAGAACAACGCTTCCAAGCTGCAGGCTGGCTTCCGCAGCCTCAGGTACGACCGTCGCCGCCCCGGCCTCTTTTAAGTCACCAAGATGCCGTCTGTCACGCGCCCGGACATATATCGGCAAATCGGGATATTCCGCATGAAGAGAACGGACTATTCTGCTTGCCGCCTGCCGCTGGTCAATTGTGATGACAGCCGACTTCGCCCGCTCAGCGCCTGCTGCCTGCAACACCGGCAGTCTTTCCGCATCGCCATAATAGACCGGCAACCCCATCGCGCGACACCTGCCAACGCGGCTCCGGTCCAGATCGAGCGCAATATAGGAAACACCTGCTTGTGACAACACCTTGGCTACAGCCTGCCCTACTCTGCCGAAACCGGCAATCAGCACTATATCTTCCACTGTCCCGATGCTGGCTTCAAGTGGAGTTTCAGGTTGTGGTGGACGGCTTTCCGGAAACAAAGCCGCCAGGTAATCACCAAGTATAAACATCAACGGCGTAAGAGCCATGCTGATCGCTATTGCTGCCATCAGGATCTGGGCATCATGATCGGGCAGAAGACCTGCCGATACAGCCACACCAAAGAGGACAAATCCGAACTCCCCGCCCTGCGACAGAGCGAGACCTATACGGACCGATGTTTGAGCATGAAACCCCGCGAGCCGACTCAGCAAAGCCGTTATAACAGATTTGCCAATCAACAACCCGGCAACAACGCTCATGATCAAAAGAAAATTTTCGCCAATGAGACGCACGTCGATCGACATGCCAATGGTCATGAAGAAAAGTCCGAGCAGAATACCTCTGAACGGACGGATATCAGCCTCCACCTGATGGCGATACTCGGTTTCTGACAACAGCAACCCCGCCAGCAGCGCACCAAGGGCCATGGACAAACCGGCCAGAGACATCACCCATCCGACCCCCAATACCGTAAGCAATGTTGCGGCAACAAACAGTTCCGGGTTACGCATGGCTGAAATTAAGTGGAAAAGAGGTCTCAGCAGAAACCGGCCGAACAATATAACAATCGCCACTGCTGATGCCCCCTTCACAACAGCCAGACCAATCGTATTGAGAAGGGATGCTTCCGGGTTGGACTGAAGGGAAACGAAAATCAGCATCGGCACCACAGCCAGGTCCTGCACAAGAAGAATGGAAAAAGATGTGAGGCCAAAG
>CAYXDL010000009.1:0-17134 GCA_964463775.1 uncultured Hyphomicrobiales bacterium | reverse complement strand
GGTGATATCAGCCGCCAGCCCGGCAGGCCGGGGTGGCGGCGGCATCTGGCCGGATCGCCCAGCAGGCGGTGCAGGCTTTCACGGCTTTGATAGACATGTTCGCGCATCAGCGCTTCGGCGCGGCTGGCCTGGCCCTGCCTGATCGCATCGAGGATGGTGCGGTGCTCCCGGTTGGCGGCGGCCATCAGTTCGGCGGCCAGTTGCGGCTGGTCCAGATTGCAGGTCACGGCGCCGACCACCACCAGCGGCAGGCGGCTGTTGGCGTGCAGGGCCTCGGCCAGGGGGCGGTTGGCGGCGGCATCGAGCAGCAGGTGATGAAAGCGATCATTGCTGGCGAACCATTGCCGGGCCTGATCGCTGCCCGGCGGCAGGCGGGTGATGATTTCCTCTCCCCTGGAGATGGCCTGTTCCAATGCCGCCAATCGTGCCGAATCGGGAATGTTTTCCGCCAGCAGGCGGCAGAGCATGCCTTCCAGCGTGCCGCGAACGTCGAAGGCATCGAGGATATCCTTCAGGCGGAAGCGGCGGACACGGAAACCGCGCCGGGGCAGGGCGGTCAGAAGCCCTTCGCGTTCCAGTGCCGTCAGGGCCAGGCGCACGGGCGTGCGCGAGACGCCGAGCCTGCGGGCCATCTCCGCTTCACCGATCCGGCTTCCGGCCGTAATCTCGCCACTCAGGATCATCTGGCGCAGGGCTTCGGTCACCGCATTCTGGCGGGTCTGCGCGCAAGGCGGCGGATTGCCGGCGGCGGCTTTGTCTTCTGTTGTGATCATCATGGGCTGGAGCGTGCTCATCCCTTCATTTCTGCATGCAATTTTTTTCGCGGGCAAGCCGAAAACACGGTTAATTCAAAATAACTGTGGAAATGAACACAGTTTTGCATGCAAAATGCCGAAAACAGGCTTCCTGAGACAGGGGTATGGCATGAATGCGATCCGCCAGGCGCATATTGATGACAAATACAGGCTGGAGGATGGCCGCGTCTTCGTGACCGGCACCCAGGCGCTGGTGCGCCTGATGCTGGAACAATCGCGCCGCGACCGCCGCGGCGGGCATCACACCGGCGGTTTCGTTTCCGGATATCGCGGCTCGCCGCTCGGTATGGTCGATCAGCAGTTCTGGCGCGCCCGTCCGTTTCTCGAACCGGCGGATATTCATTTCCGCCCCGGGGTCAATGAGGATCTCGCGGCCACCGCCGTCTGGGGCACCCAGCAGGTGGGAGTGTTCTCGCCCGGCCGTGTCGATGGCGTATTCGCCATGTGGTACGGCAAGGGGCCGGGGGTGGATCGTTCCGGCGATCCCTTCAAGCACGGAAATATGGCCGGAACCTCGCCGCTTGGCGGGGTGATCTGTCTGGCGGGCGATGATCATACGGCGAAATCCTCCACCACCGCCCATCAGAGTGAACAGGCGATGATTGCGGCGATGATGCCGATCTTCAACCCGGCCAATATTCAGGAATATCTCGATTACGGTCTTTACGGTTTTGCCTTGTCGCGCTTTGCCGGGCTGTGGGTCGGGTTCAAATGCCTGACCGATACGGTGGAGGGGACGGCGAGCATCGCGGTCGGACCCTCGCGTGCGCCGGTGGTGTTGCCGGAGGCGCCGAAGGAATCCGTGCATATCCGCTGGCCCGATGATGCCATCGCTCAGGAAAAGCGCATGATGAGTGTCAAGCTGCCGGCGGCACTGGATTTTCTGCGTGCCAATGCGCTGGATCGGGTAACCCATGATGCGCCGCGGCGCCGGATCGGTATTGTGACGACGGGGAAATCTTGGCTCGATGTGACGGCGGCGCTTGGTCGTCTTGGTCTGGGCGATGAGGAAGCCCGCGCCCGTTTCGGCCTCAGCGTCTACAAGCTGGCGGTGGTCTGGCCGCTGGAGGGGCAGGGCCTGCGTGACTGGGCGCGGGGGCAGCAGGAAATCATCGTCATCGAGGAAAAACGCCCGGTGATCGAGGAGCAGATCGCCCGCGAGCTGATCAACCTGCCTGATGGTCAGCGCCCGCGTCTGGTCGGCAAGCGCGATGAGGAGGGTGCCCCGCTGGTGCCCGATTTCGGGGCGCTGGACAGTGTGCGGGTGGCGCGTATCATTGCATCCCGGCTGCTGAGGATCGCGCCGCAGGACGATGCCCTGAACGAGGCGATGGCGGCGCTGAATGCTGCCACCGACGGGCGCAACATGCCGGATAATCCGGTCAGGCGCATGCCGTGGTTCTGTTCGGGCTGTCCGCACAATACCTCGACCGTGGTGCCGGAGGGCAGCCGCGCCATGGCCGGTATCGGCTGCCATACCATGGCCATCTACATGCCCAACCGGCGTACCGGCGCCTATACCCATATGGGGGGCGAGGGCGCCAACTGGATCGGCGAGGCCCCTTTTTCCCAAACGAAGCACATCTTCCAGAATCTCGGTGACGGCACTTATTTTCACAGCGGGCTGATGGCGATCCGCGCTGCCGTCGCCGCCAATGTCAACATCACCTACAAGATTCTCTACAACGATGCCGTGGCCATGACCGGCGGCCAGCCGGTGGACGGGGTTCTGACGCCGTGGGACATCAGCCGTCAGGTGCATGACGAGGGGGTGCGCCGCATCGTCGTGGTCACCGATGATCCCGACAAATATCCGGCAGGGTGCAACTGGGCCGAAGGGGTCGATATCCGCCACCGTGACGAACTGGATGACGTGCAGCGTGAGTTGCGTGAGATCGAGGGTGTCACCGTCCTGATCTACGATCAGACCTGCGCGGCGGAGAAGCGGCGCCGGCGCAAGCGCGGCGCCTATCCCGATCCGGCGCGTCGCGTTTTCATCAATGAGGAGGTCTGCGAAGGCTGCGGCGATTGCGGTATCGTTTCCAACTGTGTGGCGATCAAGCCGTTGGAAACCCCCAAGGGGCGCAAGCGGATGATCGATCAGACCGCCTGCAACAAGGATTTTACCTGCCTGAAGGGGTTCTGCCCCAGTTTCGTCACTGTTGAGGGCGGCGGCATCCGGGGGGTGGAGGCCGGCAGCCTGCCCGAACCGATGGATGAAGCCCGCCTGCCCGCACCATCCCGGGCGCCGGTGGATGGTGTGTTCAATCTGCTGGTTACCGGTATTGGCGGTACCGGCGTGGTTACGGTGGGGGCATTGCTGGGCATGGCCGCCCATCTTCAGGGGCTGGGGGTCAGCGTGCTCGATCAGACTGGGCTCGCGCAAAAGAACGGCGCCGTGACCAGCCATGTGCGCATCGCGCGCGCGCCGGAGGACATCGATGGCTCGCTGGTGCCTGCCGCCGGGCTCGATCTGCTGCTGGGTTGTGACATGGTGGTGGCCGCCCAGCCGGATACCGCCAGCACCTTTGCCCCGGGGCGCAGCCGCGCCGTGGTCAACGATCACGTGGTGCCGATCGCCGCCTTTGCCCTGATGCCGGATCTTGCACTGGACGGGGAAAGCATGATCGCCGGGCTGCGGCGTCTGCTGGACAACCGCATCGATGCGGTCAATGCCACCCTGCTGTCGCGGCGTCTGCTGGGCAATGAGGTCGGCGTCAATGTTTTCCTGCTGGGTTACGCCGCGCAGAAGGGATTATTGCCGATTGGCATCGACTATCTGAAGGCGGCAATAGAAATGAACGGCGTGGCGGTGGACATGAACCTGCGCGCCCTGACCTGGGGGCGCCAGGCCGCCGCTTTCCCCGACAGCCTGCCGGCCACCGCGGAGGCCGATGAACAGCCCGTTCAGGAGGAGTCGTTGCAGGCGCTTGTCGATGACCGTATGGGTGAGCTGACGGCCTATCAGAACCGCGCTTATGCCGCCCGTTATGAGGCACTGGTGGAGCGGGCGAAATCGGCGGCCCGCGCCGCGGGCATCGAAGGGGATGATTTCGCCCGCGCCGTTGCCCGTTATGCCTACAAGGTCATGGCCTATAAGGATGAATACGAGGTGGCGCGCCTGTATACCGACGGGCGTTTCATGCGCCGCCTCAGGGCACAGTTCGAGGGTGATTACAAGCTGCATTTCCACATGGCGCCCCCCCTGCTGCCGGCTGACATGAAAAACGGTCGCCCGGCAAAGCGTGAATTCGGCCCCTGGATGATGACGATGCTGCGCCTGCTGGCGCGGATGAAGGGGCTGCGGGGAAGCTGGCTCGATCCCTTCGCCCGCAGCGAGGAACGTCGCCGCGAGGCGCGCCTTGTCGGTGAATATGCGGCATTGATTGAGGAGTTATGTCAGGGACTGACAGCGGAAAACCATGATCTGGCAGTGAAAATCGCCTCGTTGCCCGAAAAGATCCGCGGTTTCGGCCCCGTCAAGGCCCGCGCCATGGCGGAATATGACAAGGCGCTGGCGGATCTGCGCGGCAAATTCGCCCACAAGGGGCGCAAGGCCGCCTGAGGCTGAAAGGCAGATGTGGTTTTGCCGGCCCGGCTCACCGGCTCCGCTTTCTCCTCAGACGCCGGCTGTGCCGCCCGCGCTTATTTCACGGGCCTGTTGGCGAGGAACCAGTCCACCGTCTCTTTCAGTGCCTCGTCGAAATCATGTGAGGGGCGCCAGCCCAGATCCCGTGCCAGTCGGGAGGGATCGAGGGCACATCCGGGCCCCGTGCCATCGTCAGGGGATGAGAAAAGGGAGTGCCGCGGGTCCGCATCGGGTGTTTCAGGGCGGGTATCCAGCAGATCGCATATCCGCTCGGCCAGATCCCGGTTCCGCATTGCCCTGCCCGCGCCGATGATATAGGCTGAACCGGGAATGCCCTGGCGCAATATGGCATACAGGGCCGATACCTGATCGTTGACATGCATCCAGTCGCGCGTCTCCCCGCCATTGGCGGACAGGGGGAGCGGTTCTGCGCTCAGTGCACGGGCGATGACGGAGGGGATGAACCGTTCCGCCTGCTGGCGCGGGCCGAAGCTGTGGCCGGGCAAGGCGATGAGAACGGGAAGGCCCTGACTGTGAAACAGCGCCTGCGCCATGTGATCGGCGGCGGCCTTGCTGGCGGCGTACGGGGTTTGCGGGCGGTAAGGGGTGTGCTCGTCCGCCGCGGGTGCATCTGCCGGGCGGGTGCCGAAAACCTTGCTGGTGGAAACCTGCAGAAAACGGAAATCTTCAGGGGTATCGGCGGTGTGCCAATAAGCGAGGGCTTCTTCCATCAGGATGCTGGCACCGTGAAAATTGGTGCCGATGACCGCTTCCACCCCGGTGCAGTTACGTTCGCCCTGGCGTTCGGTGGCAAGGTTGATGACCCAGTCGGGCTGATAGGCGGCAAACAGGGCTGTCAGCCCCTCCCGGTTGCGGATATCGCCGTGAATGAAACGGAACCGGGGATGTTCCTCCAGCCCGGCGATATTTTCGCTGTTGCCGCCGGCCAGGGCATCGAGGCACAATATGTCATGGCCTTCCGCGAGCATCTCTCGTGCAAGGGCCGAACCGATAAAACCGGCGCCTCCGGCCAGCAGAATCCGCTTCATGGCGATCTCTCCCGAATGTGCTGCCCGCCTTTGTGCCGCGGGCGCTGAAAATCCGTTCTATCAGCGAAATGGGGGTTGCGGGGATCCGTATCAAGGGGAGGGAATGACACAGGAGAGGGTGGTACAGGAAAAAACGGCGCCCGGCCAGGCCGGGCGATGAGGCAGGAATTGTTCTGTGCCGGCCGGTTGCCGGATCATGTCGTCAGATCAGAAGGTTCAGCGGATTGCGCTCGGGCCGGCTGTCCACGGCCGAGGCGGTCGTGGTCTGGCCCTCGCCGGCCTGAATGGCTGAAGCGGTGCCCTGCTGTTCGGATCCGGCATCACCGGGGCCATTCAGGGCCGCCGGGGCGGATGCCGTGTTTGCGCCCGCTGTGGCGGCGGAGGGGGCAATGGCCGCATTGCGCGCGGCCTCCGGACCCGGTCCGTTATTCGCGTTCAGCCGCTCACGGTTTTCGCCGGCTTTTTCCTGACGCTCACGGGCGGCGGTTTCCACCCGTTCCTCGGAATCTAGGGCACGGGAATCATCCGTGCTGTCCGCGCTTTCCTGTGCCTGCGCGATGGATTGCGGGGCGACAAGCCCGGCCGTGGCCGGAACGACCGGAACGGCCGGTGAGGCCGCGGCTTCCTGTTGTCCGCTTGCAGACAGGGCCGGATTTGTGCCGGTGGCGGTGTTTTCTGCCGCCGCATCGTTTCCGCGGGGGGTAATGCCGTTTCCGGGGCCAGCCTGATTCTGAGACTGAAGCGCTGCCGTGCCGTTCTGAAGGATCGGCGGGGTGCCGTTACCGATGGAGCTGATAGCCATGAGATGCCTCCGTTTCTCCGGATGTGCTTCTGCACGTTCCGGGCATCGTTGCTCAACATAAGCGATCGGGCATTAAGAAACTGTTAAGTGGCAGGGTTAACGCGTTGGCCGCTTTCAGGAATGGCCCTGCAGCAGCGGTTGCAGCCGTTTGTCGGACGTTCGCCCAGCGATGATGTCGGCAAGCAGGGCAGCGGAACCGCAGGCCATGGTCCAGCCCAGCGATCCGTGACCGCTGTTGACATAGAGATTGGCCGGGGCCCGGCGGGAGGCCAGCCGCCCGATGATCGGGGTGCAGGAAGGGGTCATCGGGCGCAGCCCCGTCCAGTATTCGGCGGACTTTACATCGCCGGCATCGGGAAACAGATCCAGCAGTGCCCTGCTGACGAGGCGGGCGCGGCCCAGGTCGATGGTCTTGTCGTAACCGCACAGTTCAGCCAGCCCGGCGGCGCGGATGCGACCGCCCAGGCGGCTGATGACGATCTTGTGTTCCTCATCGGTGATGGAGACGGCGGGCGCGCCTTTTCCCGCCGCCATGGTAACCGAATATCCCTTCAGCGGATAGACGGGCAGATAAAGGCCGAGTGTCCGCCCCAGCGCCGCGCTGGCGCAGCCTGCAGCAAGGATGACGGCATCGGCTTCCCATGCCGTTCCTCCGGCAAGAACCCGGGTGATCCTGCATCCGTCGGTCTTGAAACCACGAACTTTGTGGTTGAAATGAAACCGCACGCCCATATCCGCCGCGATCCGGCTCAGGGCGTCGGTGAACATTCGGACATCGCCGCTTTCATTATCGGCGGCATACAGCCCTCCCGCCAGAGTCACATCCGGATGAATCGCCGGCTCGATGGTGCGGCATTCCTCCGCGCTCAGGCAGTCGATCGGCTGGCCGAGGCGCCGCAGCATATCGGCCTGCCGGCGGGCGCAGGTGAAGGCGGCGGGGTCGCGGTACAGACGCAGAATTCCCTGCTGGCGGTCATCATAAGCGATGTTCGTGCGCTGACGCAGGGCTGCCAGTTGCTCAAGGGAATAACGCGCCAGTGCCAGATTGAGCGCCAGGCCCCGGGCAAAGGCGCGCGGATGGCAATGGGCGGTGAAGGTGGCCAGCCAGCGCCAGAATAACGGATCGGCAACGGGGCGCAGGCGGAAGGGGGAATCATGCTGCCACAGGCTTTTCAGCCCCATGAGAAGCGCTGTCGGGCTGGCCCAGGGGCCGCTTTCACAGGGGCTGATCTGGCCGCCATTGGCCTGGCTGGTTTCCTGCGCGGGGGCGGAGGCTGTTTCGAGCACCGTGACATCATGACCGTCACGCGCCAGATAATAGGCGCTGCTGACCCCGATGACTCCGGCGCCGATAACGACGATCCTCACCCTCCGCCATCCTCCTTGTCCGTATGCATATTCAGCGGCTGCTGCCGGTTTATGGCATACTTCCCGAAAGGTTCCAATCTTCCGGGAATGAAATGAAGGCTGCGGGCGAAAACGGGATGGATCTAAGACGGGATATAAGGCAAATCGGGGCCTGCCTGGCGGCGGAGGGGCTGCTGCTGCGCGGCGCCTTTCATGACAGCGGGAACAATGACGGCGGCCTTGCCGGTCCCCGTACGGTGCTGGTGATCGGCAATGCCGGCCCGTCCTTCTGGCGCGCCTTTAGCCGCCACCGCCGGGATGAGGCCAATCCGATGGATGCCTGGGTACGCCGCATCGTCGATCCGCTGGCGGCGGCATGCGGGGGGCGGGCGCGATATCCGTCCGACGGGCCGCCATATCTGCCGGTGCAGCGTCTGGCGCTGAAGGCGGAAGCGGGGCGGGTGATGCCCTCGCCCATCGGGCTGCTGATGCATCGCCGTTACGGGTTGTGGCATGCCTACCGGGCGGTTATCGAATGCCCGGGCCTTTTGCCCCTGCTGGATCCGGCGCCTGGAGAGGCGGATGATTTCGGCTGTGACCGTTGTATTGAGCAGCCTTGCCTGAAGAGTTGCCCTGTCGGGGCCTTCAGGGACGGGGCCTATGATGTTGCCGCCTGCCGGAAGCATGTGGCATCGGCGGCGGGGCGGGCCTGCCTGGAAGGCGGTTGCCTTTGCCGCCATGCCTGCCCGGTGGGACAGGACAATGCCTACCCCCCTGCCCAGGCGCGGTTTCACATGAAAAGCTTTCTGGGCGGCTGAGCGGGCCGGATCATTCCTGACAGCGCCTTGCCTCTTTCTGACGGTTGGCCGGTGAATCGAGGTCGCGGTCGAAGGCGGTGGTCAGGGCCGCGGTTTTCCCGGCCAGTGGCGCGATCATTCCCTCGATGGCCCGTCCCAGCGCCGCCTCTGCCTGCCGGCGGTCGGTGCCCTTGCCGTGCAGGCGTTCCGCCGAGGTGCGCAGCTCCCGCCGTAAAAGCGCCGCCAGGCGCCGCAGTCCCCGCCGGTGATAGGCAACATGCCGGTTCTCATGGGCTAGCGTAACGCGGTAAGGGCAGCTTCCCCGCCGCAATTCACGGGCAAGATAGACATCGATCCGCCCAAGGCTGAGGGATACGCGGATGCGCGTCGGCATGGCGCAGACCTGCCCGTTGTGCCTGTAAAGGCGATATGTGTAGCGGGTATTGCGCCGGGTCTGAAAATGGCTGAGGCCGTTGATCAGCCGCGCCGGCCCGATTTTCCCCAGAGCGGCGATGCCCCGGCGGTCGCGGGCATGGATATAGTTGATCCTCCCTTCATCAGCGGTAACGATGATCTCAGGCCTGTCCGTCATGCGGCAGAATGCTGCGGCGACGGCCCGTGCGGGGGTGAGGGCGGCGGCAATCACCAGCATGACCGCCGCAACGGAGAGAAGCGGTGGATGTCCAAAGACTTCGGTCAGGATGGCAGGACGTTTCATCGATACAGCATAAAGCCCGTTGCGCCGGGTGCCAAGGATGCCATACGGCACGGGCTTGGCGCTGCCGGGCAGAGGGTTTATGCTTGGCGATGCCGGTGTGGCCTGCCTTGCCGGGCGGTCAGGAGAATCAATTCAATGCAGGATAAAGAGATATCTTCCGGTGGCGGGCAGAACGCTGATACCGGACTGAACAGGGGCTCGGGCTGGCGGCGGCCGGAAATCCTTCTGATCGTCATGGCGGCGGCAATGCCGTTGTCCTTTTTCGTCTGGCAGGCACTGCTGAACAACTTTGCCGTTGAACGCGCCGCCTTTACCGGCCGGGAGATAGGCATTCTGCAATCCCTGCGCGAGATCCCCGGATTTCTGGCCTTTACCGTTGTGTTCGTGCTGATCTTCGTCCGCGAACAGAAACTGGCCCTGCTGTCACTGGTGCTGCTGGGCGGTGGTGTGGCGCTGACCGGGTTCTTTCCCAGTATCTTGGGGCTGTATCTGACCACAATCCTGATGTCGGTCGGTTTTCATTATTCTGAAACCATACAGCAGTCCCTGGCTCTTCAATGGCTGCCGAAGTCCGAGGCCCCGCGCCTTCTGGGGCGGCTGATTTCGGTGCGTTCCTTCGCGGCGCTGGGGGCTTTCGCCATGGTCTGGCTGATGCTGGAGGTGGCGGGGGCCGATTACCGGACCATCTATGTGATCGGCGGCAGTATCGCCATGGCCGTGGCGGTATTCTGTCTGTTCGCCTTTCCCGATTTCGGAGCCCGCCATGAACAGCACAAGAAAATCGTGCTCAAGCGGCGCTACTGGCTGTTTTATGCCCTGACCTTCATGGCCGGGGCGCGGCGGCAGATTTTCGTCGTTTTCGCCGGTTTCATGATGGTGGAGAAATTCGGCTATTCCGCGGCCTCCCTGACCCTGCTGATGCTGGTAAATTATGTTTTCAATGTGCTTTTCGCCCAGGCGATCGGTGGCCTGATCGGCAGGCTGGGGGAGCGGCGGGCGCTGATTTTCGAATATTGCGGCCTGATCGGTGTTTTTACCGCCTATGCCTTCGTCCGGAATGCGCATGTTGCGGCGGGTCTTTACGTCAGCGATCATCTGTTTTTCGCCATGGCCATCGCCATCCGCAGCTATTTTCAGAAGATCGCCGATCCGGCGGATATCGCTGCATCTTCCGGGGTCAGTTTCACCATCAACCATATCGCGGCGATCGTCCTGCCCGTGGTTCTGGGCATGGTGTGGATGATCTCGCCTCAGGCGGTGTTTCTGACCGGCACCGGGCTTGCCGTCGCCTCGTTGCTGCTTTCCCTGAATGTACCGCACAACCCCGCGCCGGGGCGGGAGGCCGTACTGGGAGCCGCGGACCTGCCTGCCAGCGATAAGGCCGCCGCCGAATGAGAGGGCGGGCAGGGTCTGAATGATCCGGCTCCGTCCCTCCGGAAACCATTGATTCCACGGTCTGCTTGCGGACCGGGCGGTTGACAGTGGTTGATCGGTTCAATAGCCTGTTCTACGTATCCGGTGGCGGCAGATGGTGTTGAATCAAGCGGAAGGCGCCGGCGGGCCGAGGGGCGAATGCCGAGGATGGGGTTTCAGCATACAGGGAGTTCACCGCACGGAAAGTTCACCGCACTGAATTCATGGGGCAGGGTTTGTGGCGCAGTAATGCCGTCCCGCGGGAATGCCGGCGAATCTGCTGCCCGGATCTGCGGGCCTCACCTTCGGGGCTGTAAATGTGCCGGGCTGTAAGTGTGTCGAATGGCTCCGGGGCGGGCGAAAGACGGAATGCGGGGACAGAATGCGGGCAGTGCCGGGCGGGTTGATTTCCGGGATGGCGGTGATGGCGGAACCTCTGATCAGCTGATTGCCGGGATGCGCTGATTGCCGGGGTGCCGGTGGAACGGATACGGCATATTACGGGGGATATACGGAAGGGATCACTGCCCTGTATTCAGGGTGCCCTTCCTGTTGGGAGATGGGGAGCAGGACGGGCGTGACGGGCTGTGTCGCACCGGATCTGCAGGCTTTGGGCCGTAGGGGGGCGCATGGCGGAACAATATAAAATTGCGGTGATCGGTTCCGGCCCGGGCGGGCTCAGCGCGGCGGGGCGTGCGGCGGCGTTGGGCATACCGCATATTCTGCTGGAAAAGACCGATCATGCATCGGATACCATCTACAAATACCAGAAGGGCAAGCTGGTCATGGCGACGCCCGACAATCTGGACCTGCGCAGCGATTTCGATTTCGGCCTCGGTGTGCGTGAGGAAATACTGGAGCGCTGGGATGCCCAGATTGGCGAGCTTGGCGTCAATATCCGTTACAATGCCGAGGTGACGGGGGTTTCCGGCAGCAAGGGCGATTTTACCATCACCCTGGCCGATGGCAGCGAGATCGGGGCGGAGAACGTTATTCTGGCCATCGGGCTGCAGGGCAATATCCGTCGCCTCGAAGTCGAGGGTGCGGCGGAGGCCGAAAAATCTTTCCTTCAGTACCAACTCGACGATCCCGACGAATACGAGGCCGAGACGATCGTTGTCGTCGGTGCCGGTGATGCGGCGATCGAGAATGCGGTGGCGCTGGCGCGCGACAACCGGGTGATCATCGTCAACCGCCGCGACGAGTTCGCCCGGGCCAAACAGGGCAATCTGACCCTGATCACCCAGGCGATCGAGAAGGGCGATGTCGAATGCTATTACAATTCGGTGCCCCTGCGCCTCGGCGATCACACGATTACCCTGAAGACGCCGGAAGGTGAGGTCGAGATCAAATGCGACCGGGTGATCGCCCGCCTCGGCGCCATTCCGCCGCGGCGTTTCGTCGAATCCTGTGGTGTCGTTTTTCCCAATGACAATCCGGCCACCCTGCCGGAGGTGAGCGGGCGTTATGAATCCAATGTCGAGGGGTTGTTCATCATCGGTGCGCTCGGCGGTTATCCGCTGATCAAGCAGGCGATGAACCAGGGCTATGAAGTCGTTGAGTATCTCAACGGCAATACGGAAATCAAACCGGCCGACGAGCCGCGTCTGGAAGAGATTTTCTCGCCCTGGCAGGGCGTCACGGTGGACGAGGCGCTGGCCACGATCCGCGCCAATGTGCCGTTGTTTGCCGAAATCAATCCGCTGATGCTGCGTGAGCTGATGCTGGACAGTGTCGTTCATACCCCGGGGCCGGGGGAGGTGATCTTCAGCCGCGGCGATTTCACCAACACCTTCTGGACGGTGGTGGAAGGGGAGGTCGGCATCTGCGTCGATCCCGATGACCCGGATGTGCAGGTCCCGCTCGGCAAGGGGGAATTCTTCGGCGAAATGGGGCTGATCGCCGGACGACCACGCACGGCGACGGTGGTGGCGCGCGACAATTGCGTGCTGGTGGAGACCGGCCGGCGTTCAATGATCAAGCTGATCAATTCCGTCGATGCGGTCAAGGATGTGGTCGACCGCACGGCCATCGTGCGCCAGATCCAGACCTATCTGGCCCCGGAACTGACGCGTGAACAGCTTCAGCCGGTGGTCGAGCGCTCTGCCATTCACACCTTTGCCAAGGGTGAGGTGCTGTTCGAGGAGGGGGCGCCGGGCGATGCCCTCTATCTGGTGCGGCGCGGTTCGGTAACCGTTTCCCGGCGCATAGGCGGGCGAGAGATTGTGCTCTCTTACGTCGCTTCGGGCAATTATGTCGGGGAAATGGCGCTGCTGTCGGATGCGCCGCGCTCGGCCACCGTGCGGGCCGCCATCGACAATACCGAGGTGATCCGCATCGAGGCGGCGGCCTTCCAGGAGATGCTGGCGCAATCGCCGCAGCTGCGCGCGGCCATGGATGAGAAATTCCGTGAGCGCATCGAGGAAAACGAGCGCATGGCCAATCTGCCCGAGGCCGGCGGCATCATCGAATTTCTGGTCGAGCAGGGTGTCAGCGAGGCCACGGATGTTCTGCTGATTGACGAGTCTTTGTGCGTGCGTTGTGACAATTGCGAAAAGGCCTGTGCCGAAACCCATGGCGGGCTGAACCGGCTGAACCGGGAAGCCGGGCCGACATTCGCCAATCTGCATGTGCCGACATCCTGCCGTCATTGCGAACATCCCCATTGCATGGCCGATTGTCCGCCCGATGCCATTCATCGCGGCGTCGATGGTGAGGTGTATATCGACGATACCTGTATCGCCTGCGGCAATTGCGTGCGCAATTGTCCCTATGGGGTGATCCGCCTGGCGGCACCGCCGAAGCGCAAGCCAGGATTGTTGTCCTGGCTGCTGTTCGGTGCCGGTCCGGGCCCGGGCGGTGGTGAGGCGGATCCCGAAGGAAAGAAACGGGCCGTCAAATGCGACATGTGCAAGGATATTACCGGTGGCGCCAGTTGTGTCCGCGCCTGTCCCACGGGGGCGGCGATACGCGTCAGCCCGCGGGAATTCATGAATCTGGCGGCGCTGGCCCGCAAGTGAACGGATGAGGGATGCGGGCCGCGGGGGGCTGGCCGATCGACAGGGGGAGCGTTACGCAAGCATGCATGAATCAATTCTGGTATACCGGAGCTTCCGATATCTGAAATGGGCGTCGCTTTTATGTCTGGCGGCCATCATCGCCTATGCGGTGCAGCAGCCGCTGGGCGGCGTGCCCAATGGCGGCACCTGGCTGGGTTATACGCTCGGCACCATCGGGGCGCTGCTGATCCTGTGGCTGATGTGGCTGGGGATCCGCAAGCGCCGCTACGGACCCGGCACCGGCATGCTGGAGGACTGGCTGTCCGCCCATGTCTATCTTGGTCTGGCGCTGATCATTGTCGCCACGCTGCATACGGGTTTTCAGTTTGGCCTCAACCTGCACATGCTGGCCTATGTGCTGATGATCATCGTGATCCTCAGCGGCATGTTCGGCGTTTATGCCTATGTCCGTTATCCGGTGCTGATGACCGAAAACCGCCGTGGTGAGAGCCTGGCGCAGATCATGATCAATATCGCCGAACTCGATGCCGAATGCCGCCGTACGGCCATGCCGCTGGGCGATGAAATCAATGCGCTGGTGCTGGCGGCGGGTAACAGCCAGATCGGCGGCGGCTTTTTCCGCCAGCTTTCGGGCCGTGATCCGGCCTGCCCGACGGCGGCGGCCCTGCGCAGACTGTCATCGATGGCGCCGGGCGGCGATGAGGATGGCGGGCAGGCGCTGCGCAATCTGGTGGCATTGCTGACGCGCAAGGATGAGCTGCTGCAGCGCGCGCGCCGGGACGTGCGCTTCAAGGCGCTGATGGATGTGTGGCTGTATGTCCATGTACCGCTTTCCTTCGCGTTGCTGGCCGCTCTGGCCGGCCATGTGTTTTCCGTTTTCTTCTACTGGTAATCAACAGGCGGGGCAGCCGTGAGATATTCAGTCATATACCTGACGAAAAAGCGCAGCGGCGATTACGCGCGCCGCGAGGAATTCGTCGAGGGTGAGGCGCTGCGTTTCGGCCGCGGGTCGGAAAACGAGGTCTTTCTCGGCGATCCCCGTATTGCCTATGAAAGCATCGTCATTTCCCATCGCCCGGGCGGCTTCTTTGCCGAGGCGCGCGATGGCGCCGATTTCCGCATCAACGGCAAGACGACGCGGGCGGCCAATCTGAAGGTCGGGGACAGGATTTCGCTCGGCCCTTATGAAATCGAAATCCTGCCAGCCGATGAAAACTGTGATTTCCGTCTTTCCGTCGAGCAGGTTCTGCCGCTGGAGGATGATCTTCAGGCCCTGCGCGAACGCAGCCGCATTTCCCTGGCGGCGGCGGGGGGCAAACGGCGCTGGTCATGGCTGTTGTTTCTGCTGGTGGCGATCGTTTTCGTGGCATTGCCGCTTTATGCCCATTTCAGCCGCGATACGGCTTTCGATGCCGCCGTCGATCCGGCCCGCAACGAGCGCAGTTTCATCCAGAAGGCGGATGTGCTTTGGAACAGCGGAGACTTGTCAAAACCCCATCAGTTCATCGGTGAAAGCTGTCAGGCCTGTCACGTCAAGGCGTTCGAGCAAACGCCCGACAGCGCCTGCCTGAGTTGCCACAAAGGCATTCAGAGCCATGCGGATGCCGGGAAATTCCCGGCCGCATCCTTTGCCGGCGTGCAGTGTCAGGATTGCCACAAGGAGCATAACGGTCCCCGTGAGGTATTGTTGCGCGATCAGCAGTTCTGTGCCTCCTGCCATGCCGGGATAGAGGCTGCAGGACCTGCGGTGACCGTCAGGAACGTGGCCGATTTCGGCACGGCCCATCCGCAGTTCCGCCCGACGGTTCTGGTAAACCCCGAACCCCGTAAATTTGAGCGGATACCGCTGAAACAGGCGCGGGAGAACGCAGCGCTGAAATTCCCGCACAAGAAGCATCTGGATCAGCAGAAGGGGGTGAAGAATCCACGTACCGGCAAGGTGGTGAAGATGGTCTGCGCCGATTGCCATACGCCCGAGAAGGACGGCCCCGGCATGAAACCGATCGAGATGGAGGCCCAGTGCGAGGAATGCCATGCGCTCAGTTTCACCCAGGGCGGTGTGACACGGGAACTGCCCCATGCCAAACCCGAGGAGGCCTTTTATCGTCTGGTTGATTTCTTCACGCTGGAAACCCTGAAGGAGCAGGGGGCCGGGGCGGATGAGGGAACCGTCACGCGGATGATGCCCGGGCGTGGCAACGCCGGGGAGCGGAAGGTGAGCCCGGCCGAGGCGCTGGATGCGGCGGAGAAGGATGCCCGGGCCATTGCCGCCAAGCTGATTGGCAAGGGGCTGTGCAGCACCTGCCATCAGACGAAGTTCGAGAACAATAGTTTCAAGGTGACGCCGGTATTCCTGACGCGCAACTGGCTGCCCAAGGGACGTTTCGATCACAAGCAGCATGTGCAGTCGCAATGTGTCGACTGCCACGCGGCGGTGGATTCGGAAAAGGCGGAGGACGTGCTGCTGCCGGGGATCGAGACCTGCCAGGCCTGCCATGGCGGCGAGGATGCATCGGCCGAGCTTGTGCCCTCCACCTGTATCGACTGTCACAATTTCCATTTGCCGGGGCGCGGGGCGATGGGCACTCCCTCGCCACATCCCTCGGGGAAGGGGATGAAGCCACTGGATGACGTCCTGTGGAAGATGAACAGGCTGCCGCCGGCGCAGTCCCCGCCCGGCGGGAACAACTGAGGTTGGAAAAATCGCAGCGGTAATATATCGTAGCGTGATCAAGGGGTAGAAAGCACGGGTGGTTTCGGGGGGCCGTCCGCTTCGGAAAGGCAGATCGGGCCGTGGCGTATGCAGCCGGAAATCCGGTTGGGCGCCGGCCATATGCTCCGGAAGGAGCGCTGCCGACGGGCGAGGAAATGGGGGGCACGGAAGTGCTGTTTCACAGGGTGTTTCTTGACAGGATCAGGCGTGGTGACCACGGCATGGTTCGCCCCCGTCCGGGTTTTCGTCCGGTCCGGGGGGCGCTCGTACTGGCATGGGCTGTGATACTGGTGTTCGGGGTCATGGTGCCGGGTGTACGGGCCGCCGAACGGCTGAGCACGTCCGGGACACGGCTGGCCAACCTGTTTTACGATCCGGCGGTGGAGGAATTTTCCGTCACCATCGATCTTGGTGGCGACACGCCTGAGAAGGTTCATGTCATGGCGCGCGAGGGCGGGCGCCTGATGCAGCGCAGCCGTAACGGATACTGGCTGCCCTGGAACGGCGATGTGTCGCGGCTGCGTGACGCGGGTTTCCGGCCACAGGGTGGGCTGCTCACTTACAAGCTCACCGCCGAGGATCTGAGCGGGCGGATGTTCCCGCTGAAATTCACCCTCGCCTATACGGTGGGCGGGGTGATGAAATTCGGCGTGTTCCAGATCATGCCCAAGGAATGATGGCGCAGGCGATGGCAGCGAAAATGACGACGATGTTCCGATCCCTTGGCGCAATGCTGTTTTCTTTACGGTGGGTGTGGGCTGCTCTGGCGGTTGCCGTCATGGCCCTGCCGGCGGCCTCCCGCGCCCAGCAAGCCCTGACGGTGAGCGATGTCGAGACCATCATCGCCCAGGCGGCGGCGGAGGCCGTGGCG